>JAYPDR010000001.1:0-42743 GCA_038125345.1 Marinoscillum sp.
TGATTTTGGAACAGCATTAACATTTACAGTTGTTTCTCAAAATAAGGAAATTCTTATAGGCTTGTTGGGTTTGAAATATCTCCAATTCTATGGAAAAAAATTAAGAGAGGACTTTCTGCAGGAAGAGTTCAATCAGTTGCTGTAAAATTTCTAGTTGATAGAGAAAATGAAATTAATGAATTTATTCCAGAATCTTCATTTAAAACTTTAGCAACTTTTTCTTCTAATGAACAAGAATTTTATGCAGAACTTAATAAAAAGTTTGATTCTGAAACTGAAGCTGAAAAATATTTGGAATCATGTATAAACTCTAATTTCTCAATTCAAAACATTGAAAAAAAATCTTCTAAAAGAGCTCCTTCAGCACCATTTACAACTTCATCTTTACAACAAGAAGCTAGTAGAAAATTAGGATTTTCTCCATCCTTAACAATGTCAACTGCACAAAGATTATATGAAGCTGGTCATATTACTTACATGAGAACTGACTCTTTCAATTTATCTGAGGAAGCACTAGAAAATTCTGAGGCCACTATTAAATCTAAATTTGGAGACAATTATTTTAATAGAAGAGTTTATAAAACTAAAAATGACTCTGCACAAGAAGCCCATGAAGCAATTAGACCAACTAATTTTGATTTAGAGATAACTGGAAAATCAGATTCAGAAAAAAAACTATATAACTTAATTTGGAGAAGAACCATTGCCTCTCAAATGAGTGAGGCTTTGTTTGATAGGACTATTGTCAATATTATAAATAATCAAGAACCAATTTTCAAGGCTTCTGGAGAGGTTATGGTTTTTGATGGTTTTCTTAAAATTTATAGTGATAAATCTGATAACACAAAGTTTCTTCCTAACCTTAAAAATAAATCTTTACTTAAAACAGTAGAAATTTTAAGCAAACAAGTTTATTCTAAACATCCTCCAAGATACTCCGAAGCAACATTAATTAAAAAAATGGAAGACTCTGGAATTGGTAGACCATCAACTTATGCTGAAACTATTAAAAAAATAAAAGAAAGAAATTATGTTATTAAAGAGGAGAGAGATGGCAATATTATTAGCAGCAAAGAAATGAGATTGAGCAATAATAAGATAAGTAAAGAAGTTAAAAAAGAAAAAACTGGATTTGAAAAAAATAAAATTTATCCAACTAATATGGGAATGTTTGTAACAGAATTTCTTAACCAGAATTTTAACTCAAGTTTTATGGATTATTCATTTACTGCTAAAACTGAATCTGAACTAGATCAAATAGCCTATAAAGGAGAAAACTGGAATAAAATGATTGAAAACTTTTATGATATTTTTTCTAAATTATCTAAAAGTGTTCCCGAAGAAAGATTTCATCTTGAAAAAAGTCTTGGAGAGATTGAAGGAAAAAAAGTCATTGCTAGAGTTGCAAGATATGGACCAGTAATTCAAATTGGAGATAAGGATGACTCTGAGAATGGCTTCCCAAAATATTTTAACTTATCTTCAGATATGCTGATTAGACATATTTCAATAGATCAAGCATTAGAAATTATAAATAAAAAAGAAAATGATAATGAATTGCTATCTTTTGAATACCAAGACGGCACAGTTGAATTAAAAAATGGAAAATTCGGATATTATATTAGATATAATCATAAAAATTTCAAAATTGACAATGAGAAATATCCAGAAATACAAAATCTTAATAAGGAACAAATGATTGAAATAATTAGTGCTCCAATAGAAAAATCAAAAGATATTTTAAAAGAATTTCAAAATGGAATTCAAATCAGACTAGGAAAATATGGTAAACCCCCTTACTTACTTGCTGTTAGAGGAACTGAAATTGGCAAAACTTTTCAGAAAAATAGAAAAAAGCCCTTTATTTCATTTCCAAAAGAGATATTAGAAAAATATAAAAATAATATTGAAGAAATATCAGAAGAAGAAGTACATGAAATAATTCAAAAATTTCTTAATAAATAAAGTTCTATTCTAAAGAAATTCTATTGTTTAATCTATTAGTATCAGCTAATAATTTTGAAGGATCTATTTCTAAACTAATAATTTTCTTAGATTCTTTTTGAATTTCTAGGAGATAGAAATCATTTACCCATTCCCAATCTTTTTTAGTAATAAAATTAGAATTTTTTTTCTCACCTCTCATGATGGATAAAGGTATATAAATTACTTTACTTGACCCATCTTCATAATTTACCTGAATTTCAATAGGCATAGGCATCTTACCAATTCTGTTAACTTCAACTAATAATCTATTATCATTATTATCAGATATTTTTAATGAATAATCAATAGTATGAATAGAACTAATCCAGTAGTCTAAATACCAATCTAATTCCATACCACTCTCTTTTTCAATAATTCTAATGAAATTATATTTATCAGGGTGCTTAAATTTCCATTCATTAAAATACCTTCTTAATCCTTTAAATAATATTTCTTCTCCTACAATATATTTTAGTTGACTCAAGAAAATTGCTCCTTTTGTATAGGAACCAACTCCGTATGCTTGATTAGTTGAAAAATGATCAGAGTGGGTTGTTAATGGCTCTTCAAGACCCGATTTACTAAAATTAACATATCGCTCATAAGATTGAATTAAAGGATTTATTGAATCTAATTTATAAATATTATTAAATAAATTATATTGAGTGTAATTTGATACAAATGAAGTAAATCCTTCATCCATCCAAGCATAATAACTCTCATTAGTCCCAAGAAGCATTTGATACCATGAATGAATCGCTTCATGAATAGTTACAGATAATAAACTTGGGTAGGATCTTTCACCAGTGATTAAAGTTGCCATTGGATACTCCATTCCTCCATCACCACCCTGAATTATTGAATATTTTTTATATGGATATTTTCCTAAAGTTTTATTTAGGAAAATAAAAGCTTCTTTTGAATCTTCTTGTAACTTTTTCCAATTACTTTTCATTTCATTATTAGAATTTTGATAATAAAAATGAAGTTCAAGGTCTTCAGAATCTATTTTTACAATATCATGTTCATAATCAGGATCTGCTGCCCAAACAAAATCATGAACATTATTCGCTTTGAAATTCCATAAAATTTTATTTTTTTCTTTTGACTTAGATTTTAAAATTCCAGTAGCTGCTACTGTATATTTTTTATCAATTAAGATTTTAACATCAAAATCACCCCAAGGAGCATAAAATTCTCTAGCAATATAAGGAGTTGTATGCCAACCATTTTTATCATATTCTGCTATTTTTGGAAACCATTGAGCCATTGAATAATCAATTCCTTCACTATTATTTCTACCACTTCTCCTTATCTGTGTTGGAACTTGACTAAAAAATTCTAAGTTAAACTCAGTTGAATCTTTTGGAAGAATCCCCCTATCCAGAACTACTTCCATGACAGTTCCTTGAATTTTAAAATTTAAATTAACTCCATCTTGTTCAAAATTTTTAATCTTATGAAATCCAATTTCATTTTGATTTAATTTGGATATTCTATCTAAAACTCTTCTATCAGGATCTGGAAGGGACCTACTTCTAACATCCATCATACTCCCTGGTTGAAATGCATTAAAGTATAAATGGAAAAAAACTTTATTTATAGTGTCATTTGAATTATTAAAATAAATTAATTTTTGTTTTCCATTAAACTGATGATCTTGATGGTTAAAGTCTATGCTTATATCATATTTAACTTTTTGTTGCCAATAAGAAAATGAGTTTGAAGAATAAAAAAATGAGATTAATAAGATAAAAAATCTAAACATCAACTTTTGCGTATTTGGCGTTTTTTTCTATAAAATCTCTTCTAGGAGCAACTTCATCACCCATTAATTTTGAAAATAAAACATCTGCCTCAGCTGCTGAATCTATAGTCACCTTATTAAGTAATCTCTCTTTAGGGTCCATTGTAGTTGACCAAAGTTGCTCGGGGTTCATTTCTCCCAAACCTTTGTATCTTTGAATGTTTACTCCTGATTCTTTACCATCATTTGATAACTCTTTAACTAATTTATCTTTCTCATTTTCTGACCATACATATTCTATTCTTTTACCTTTAGAGATTTGATATAAAGGAGGAAGAGCAATGTATAAATATCCTTTATCAATTAAAGGCCTCATATATCTAAAAAAGAAAGTTAAAACTAAGGTTCTTATGTGACTTCCATCAATATCAGCATCTGTCATAATAATAACTTTATGGTATCTTAACTTTTCTAAGTTAAGTTCCTTTTCATCTTCTTCAGTACCAAACTTTACACCAAGAGCTGTAATTATATTTTTAATTTCATCATTATCATAAATTTTATGTTCCTGAGCTTTTTCAACATTTAAAATTTTTCCTTTTAAAGGTAATATTGCCTGAAATGTCCTATCTCTACCTTGCTTAGCTGATCCACCAGCAGAGTCACCCTCAACAACGTATAATTCACAAAGGGAAGGATCTTTCTCAGAGCAATCAGCAAGTTTTCCCGGAAGACCAGTACCAGTCAAAACATTTTTTCTTTGTACCATTTCTCGAGCTTTTCTTGCAGCATGTCTAGCTTGAGCAGCCAGAATCACTTTAGATATAATTTGTTTGGCTTCTTTAGGGTTTTCTTCTAAAAAATTTCCCAACATTTCACCTACGCATACATCAACTGCTCCCATAGCCTCAGAGTTCCCTAACTTAGTCTTAGTTTGTCCTTCAAACTGAGGTTCAGCAACTTTTATTGAGATAACTGCAGTTAAGCCTTCTCTGAAATCATCTCCTGAGATTTCCACTTTAACTTTATCCAATAAACCAGATTTTTCCGCATATGACTTTAGAGTTCTTGTTAGACCTCTTCTAAATCCAGCCACATGAGTTCCTCCTTCAATTGTATTTATGTTGTTAACGTAAGAAACAACATTTTCTGTATATGATAAATTATATGAAAGAGCAACTTGAACTGGAAAATCTTCTTTCTTCCCTTCCATATAAATAGGATCAGAAAATAATTTTTCTCTTGATCCTTCTAAGTAATTTACAAACTCGGTAAGTCCTCCCTCCGAGTAGAATAGTTCAAATTTTGGATTATTGTTTTCATCAAGCTCTCTATTATCTCTTAGTTCAATTTTAATTCCAGCATTTAAAAATGAAAGTTCTCTTAACCTAGAAGCAACAGTATCATATTTATATTCATGTGAAGTAAATATTTCTTTATCGGGTGAAAATCTAACTATAGTTCCTCTATCATTTGATTCACCGACTTCTTTGACATCATTAACAGGTATTCCCCTTTTATAGCTCTGTTCAAAAATTTTACCATCCCGATGAACTGTAGCAGTTAAATTTTCTGAGAGAGCATTAACACATGATACCCCAACTCCATGAAGACCTCCAGAAACCTTATAAGTATCTTTATCAAATTTTCCACCAGCATGAAGAACTGTCATAACAACTTCAAGAGCTGACTTTTTTTCTTTAGGGTGAATATCAGTTGGTATTCCTCTCCCATTATCTTTAACAGTAATTGAATTATCTTCATTAATATCAACTGAAATCAGATCACAGTGGCCAGCTAAAGCCTCGTCTATTGAATTGTCAACCACTTCCCAAATTAGGTGGTGAAGACCTTTAATACCAACATCGCCAATATACATTGCAGGTCTTTTTCTTACTGCTTCTAAACCTTCTAGCACTTGAATATTACCTGCAGAATACTGTTTTTTTTCTTCTGAATTTTGTGACATAAAATTGATTGTTTTATTAATATAAAAGTAATCAAAAAATAGTATTAATTATATAATTAAACGCATATCTTAGGGAAGATATATTTCTTTTTTTTATATAAAAATTATCTTTAAAATATTAGATTTATATAAAAAATGGCAAGTAGAAAAGATTTTGAATCAGTAGATTTTTATGATATTGATCAGCTTCTTACTGATGAACAAAAATTAGTAAGAAATTCAGTAAGAGAATTTGTTTCAAAAGAGATATTACCATATATTGATCATTGGTTTGAAGAAAATCATTTCCCTTTACAGATAGTTAAAAAAATGGGAAATGTTGGAATTTTTGGGCCAAATGTTTCCCAAAAATATGGTGGTGGTGGAATGGATCATATTTCATATGGTTTAATTATGCAAGAACTAGAGAGAGGTGATTCTGGAATGAGATCGACTGCTTCTGTTCAAAGTTCTCTTGTCATGTATCCCATAGAAAGTTATGGATCTGAAGCACAAAAAAATAAATTTCTGCCAAAACTTGCTTCTGGTGAAATGCTTGGATGTTTTGGATTAACTGAGCCTGATTATGGATCAAACCCTGGAGGAATGATTACAAAAATAGAAGATAAGGGAGAATACTATTTATTAAATGGTGCTAAAATGTGGATTTCAAATTCGCCTGAAGCTGACATAGCTGTAGTATGGGCTAAAGATGAAAATAAAAGAATTAAGGGAGTAATAGTTGAGAAAGGGATGGAAGGCTTTTCAGCTCCTAAAACAAATAAAAAACTTTCTTTAAGATCAAGCTTAACTGGAGAATTAGTTTTTGATAATGTAAAAATTCCAAAAGAAAATCTTCTGCCAAACAAAGATGGATTAGGAGCACCTCTTGGTTGTCTAGATAAAGCGAGATATGGAATTTCATGGGGGGCTATTGGAGTTGCAATGGATTGTTATCATGCAGCAAAAAAATATTCTTTAGAAAGAAAACAATTTAATAAACCAATTGCCTCTTTTCAGCTTATTCAAAAAAAATTAGCTGAAATGCTTACTGAAATTACTAAAGCTCAATTATTATGTTGGAGACTAGGTAATCTTATGGATCAAGGAAAAGCGTCTTCAGCTCAAATATCTTTAGCAAAAAGAAATAATGTAGAAATAGCTTTAAAAATTGCTAGGGAAGCAAGACAAATTCATGGTGGGATGGGTATAACTAGTGACTTCCCAATGATGAGGCATATGATGAATCTTGAATCTGTAATAACTTACGAGGGTACTCATGATATTCATTTGTTAATACTAGGAAATGAAATAACTGGAATTTCTGCATTTTCTTAATGATCTTTTCAGACAATTTTTTAATTAGTGACTCAGGGAAAAAAATTTATTTGAGAAAATGGTATCCTACTAATAAAAAAATCAAAAAGGTAGTGCTAATTGTTCATGGTCTGGGAGAGCATTCAGGCAGATATGAACATATTGCTGATAAATTAACTTCTAAAAATGCTGCGGTATTTGCTTTAGATTTAATTGGTCATGGAAAAAGTGAAGGAAAAAGGGGACATATAAATTCAATTAACGAATATTTAGATTCCATTGAAAAGACAATGATCTTAATCAGAAGAAAATTTTTAGAAATTCCTATGATTATTTATGGACATAGTTTAGGGGGATTAGTTTGTTTAAAATTTTTAATTGAAAAAGAAAGTAAAGAAATATCAAAAGCAATACTATCATCCCCATGGATTGAAACAAAAATTAAAATTCCAAATTACTTATTATGGATACATAAAATTTTACATAGAATATTTCCAAAATTACAATTAAACAATAACCTAAATATATATGATCTTTCTAAAGAAAAAGATGAAGTAATGAAGTATAAAAATGATAAGCTTGTTCACGATAAAATTTCCTTGAATCTTTTCTCTGAAATTTTAAATTCTATTCGTGATGTAAAAAATAGATGTAATAGAATCAAAGTACCTTCATTACTTTTTCATGGAGAAGATGATAAAATTATATCTTTAGATGGAACAAAATATATTCATGATAATATAAAAAATTCAAAATTTATTTTGTTCAAAAATGTATATCATGAACCTCATAACGACTCAGAAAAATTAATGGTTATTGATAAAATAATAAAATTTATTAATTAATTTCTATTGAAATTAAATTTTAATTATATGAAAATTCATTTTATTCTATGCTTTGTAATTATGTTATCTTCATGTCAATCAAAATATTCTACCTCAGAAAATGAATGGACTAATTTATCGAGCGATTCATTTGAAAATTGGCATACTTATCTTTCAGATTCAATAGTTGGATGGAAAATTGAAGATGGATCATATGTTTATTATCCTGGTAGTGGATCAGGAAATAATGGGCTTGTTTCTAACAAAGAATATACCAGCTTTATTTTATCATTGGAATGGAAAGTTGAAGAAAATGGAAATAGTGGTATATTTTGGGGAGTAAATGAAACAGAAGAGTTCTCTGTCCCATATTTAACTGCCCCAGAGATTCAGGTTATTGATGATAATATTTACGGAAAAAATGACACCTCAAACTTTAAGCATATGAATGGTGCTTTATATGACATGGTTGCTCCTACTGAACTATTAGCAAACCCTACTGGTGAATGGAATTCATATCTTATAGAAATAGACTATAATAAGAACAATGGGAAAATTTCTTTAAATGGGAAAGAATCCATTTCTTTTCCTTTATTTGGTGAAGAGTGGAATTCTTTAATATATAACTCAAAATTTAAAGATTGGGGAGGTTTTGCAAAAAAAAGAACTGGTAGAATAGCATTTCAAGACCATGGCACAAAAGTTTACTACAAAAACATAAAAATTAAAGAATTATGATTAATAAGCTATTTTTATTGATTTTGCTAATTACATTATCATCATCAAAAAATAAAAATAAATTTGATTTTATAGAAAAAGATATCCCCTATCTTAAAAATCTTTATTTAGATTTTCATCAAAATCCTGAAATTTCATTAATGGAAAAATCTACATCCAAAAAGTTAGCAAATGAGCTTAAAAAAATCGGGTTCAATGTGACCGAAAATTTTGGTGGATATGGAATAGTAGGCATTTTCAAAAATGGAGATGGTCCAACAATACTTTACAGAACTGATATGGATGCCTTGCCAATGGAAGAAAAAACTAACTTGCCATATGCAAGTAAAGTTAAAACTAAAAATTTTGATGGAAATGAAGTAGGGACAATGCATTCTTGTGGACATGATATACATATGTCAGTATGGACAGGAACTGCAAGGGCTTTAATTGAACGAAAAAATGATTGGAAAGGAACAATTATGATGATAGGTCAACCAGCTGAAGAAATTGGTGCTGGAGCAGCAATGATGCTTAATGAAGGTTTGTTTGAAAAATTTCCAATTCCAAAATATGGTATTGCTTTACATTCATCACCAACCATTCCAGCTGGAATGGTTGGGTTTGGTAAAGGATATACTATGGCAAATACTGAATCGATAGATATAAAAATATTAGGTCAAGGTGCTCATGGTGCATCTCCACATATGTCAATTGATCCTATAGTAACAGCTTCATTGATCATAATGGAATTACAAACTATAGTTAGCAGAAATATTAATCCAATAGACGATGCGGTAATAACTGTAGGATCTATAAAAGGGGGAACTAAACACAATATTATTCCAGATGAAGTTAACTTACAACTAACAGTAAGGACTTACAAAGAATCAGTAAGAAAATTAATTCACAAAAGAATTAAAGAGATTTGCAATGGTGTTGCCTCTTCCATGGGCTTAGATGAATCAAGATGGCCAAAGGTAGAAATACCAGATTTGTACACTCCAGCTAACTATAATAATGAAAATTTAGTTGATTTAATGGTCAACGTTTCTACTTCAGTTCTAGGAACGAGCAATGTAATTGAATCTGAACCTCAAATGGTAGGTGAAGATTTTGCGAGATACGGAAATACAAAAGAAAAAATACCAACAGTATTGTATTGGTTAGGAACAGTACCTGAAGAAAGAATATTAAAGTATAATGAGGGAAACTATGCTCTACCAGCCCTTCATTCTCCTTTTTATTTTCCTGATATAGAAAATTCCATTCGAACTGGTGTTTCAGTAAGCACTGAATCATTAATCACTCTATTTAATAATTAAAGTTTTTTTGGTTTCAGTTGAACTGAAAATATGAAAAAATTTTTCTCCGTATATATCTGCTTGAAAAATATTTTTTTGAGAATCATATATAGAAATTAAAATTTCATTAGCAAGCTCTATTGAGTTTATTATATTATTAAATTTGTTAACGAATATTATCTCTATCACATCATTTATTATTTCTATATTTTTTAAAGAAAAAAAAACTCTTTCTCCATTAATCTGAAATTGTAATTTGTTATTTACATAATCATCTATATTTCTATAATTTTTTTCAATTTTGGAATAAGAATCAATTGAAATTGAAAATCCATGGTAGTTTCGTAATCCATCTTCTAAATCATCTTTAAAAAATTTAACTTTTAATTCTAAATTGTCATCATAAACCCAAAGTTTAGATGATGAAATAAAGATGGGATGTGTGATAGAAAATAAAGTTAACAGATAAAATATCATGACTAAATTTAATTAATGTATCTCAAATTTTTTATAAGAAAAATATTTTACTATTATTGATTTGAACTAAACCAAAATGAATATAAATATACAATCTCAAAAAGATAATTTATTTGATGCAATTGTTGTAGGAACAGGTGTTAGTGGAGGGTGGGCGGCAAAAGAATTAACCGAAGGAGGCTTAAAAACATTAGTATTAGAAAGAGGAAGAGATGTAAAACACGTGAAAGATTATCCTACAATGAATAAACATTCCTGGGAGTTACCATACAGAGATCAAATTACAGCTAAAGAAAGAAAAGATTATCCTGTCCAATTAAGAACTGGATATACTGTTAGACAATCAACTAAGCACTGGTGGGTTAAAGATACAGATCAACCTTATACTGAAAAAAAAGGTGCTTTTGATTGGATACGAGGTTACCATGTAGGTGGAAGGTCTTTAATGTGGGGACGACAAGTTTATAGATGGAGTGACTTAGATTTTAAGGCAAATGCTAAGGAAGGAATAGCAATAGATTGGCCAATTAGATATACCGATATAGAAAAATGGTATGATCATGTTGAAAATTTTATTGGCATTAGTGGTATGCAAGAAGGCCTATCTCAACTTCCTGATGGAAAATTTTTACCTGCAATGGAAATGAATTGTGTTGAAAAAGATTTTAAAAATGATTTATTTGAAAAATTTGGGAGGACTTATACTATAGGAAGAGTTGCTCATGTAACAAAATCCCATAACGGAAGAGGCCCATGTCAAAGTAGAAATCTTTGTATTAGAGGATGCCCTTACGGAGCTTATTTTAGCTCTAATTCTTCAACACTCCCCGTTGCTGAAGCTACTGGAAATATGACTTTAAGGCCAAATTCTATTGTTCACTCTTTAATTTATGATGATTCAAAAGGTAAAGCTACAGGAGTCAGAGTAATTGACTCTGAAACATTAGAGATGACTGAATATTATTCTAAAATTATTTTTTTAAATGCTTCAGCTATTAATTCAACTTTAATTATGCTAAACTCAAAATCTAATAGATTTGAAAATGGTTTTGGAAATGATTCTGGTGAGCTGGGTCACAACTTAATGGACCATCACTTTAAAGCTGGAGCGCGAGCAGTTATTGATGGCTATGAAGATAAATATTATCATGGAAATAGACCTAATAGTGGCTATCTAGCTAGATTTAGAAATCTTAAGAATAATGACATGAACTTTTTAAGAGGATATGGGTATCAAGGTGGAGCAAGTAGAAGTGGTTGGTTTAGAGCTGCAGAAGAAGGACTTACTGGTGATAATTTATTTGATAAAGCTTTATCTCCTGGAGGTTGGAGTATGAATTTACTTGGATTTGGAGAAATTCTTCCATATCACGATAATAAAATGTATTTAGATAATACTAAACTTGACAAATGGGGAATGCCAACCGTAGTTTTTGAGACAGAAATAAAAGAAAATGAGTTAAAAATGAGAGAGGATATGAAAAACTCTGCAGCTGAAATGTTAGACTCATGTGGATTTAGAAATGTTGAGCCATATGATAATTTTTATAGTATGGGAAATGGTATTCATGAAATGGGTACTGCTAGAATGGGAAATGACCCTAAGACATCAGTATTAAATAAATGGAATCAAGTTCATTCTTCAAAAAATGTTTTTGTGACTGACGGAGCATGTATGACATCTGCAAGTTGTGTTAATCCATCAATTACCTATATGGCATTAACTGCTAGAGCAGCTAATTACGCTATTGACCAACTTAAAAAAAGAAATTTATAATTATGAAAAGAAGAGAAGCATTTAAAAATATATCTTTATTCATTTATGGTTCACTTGCGATACCAGCTGGATCATTCTTACACTCTTGTAGCCCCTCAACAAAAAAAGTTGACTGGACTCCAAAATTTTTGAATGATGAAGAAGCTTTCTTTTTAAGTGAGATTACTAATACTATTATTCCAAACACTGAATACCCAGGAGCTTTAGAAGCAGGAGTTCCTTCAGAAATTGAAGATTATATATTTAATACTTTTGAAGATGAAGATATCATTCAATTTAGGAAGGAGTTAGCTCAGTTGGAAAAGTTTTTAAGTTCTAACTCTAAGAGTTTTTATAATTTGACATTATTGGAAAAAACAACTGCATTAAACAATCTTCAGCTGAGTGAAAGTAATTATGAAAGAAAAATATATATGAAAATTAAATCATCAGTTGTCACTTCTTATTTCAGAAGCGAAATAGGAGCAACAAAAGTATTAAAATATAATGGCCCATCAATTGTTCTTGGAGAATATAAAGGTTGTATTCCTCTTAGTGATGTTGGAAAAACTTGGGCAATATAGGATATCAGTATATGAATCAAAACCTTAAATCTCCTCTAGAAAATTTTACTTACTGGGAAAACAAAAAAGGTGATAGTACTTTTTTAATTCAACCAATAGATGGTAGAAATATAAATTTTTCTTGGAAAAGAGTTGGGGAAGAAGCTAGAAAAATATGTTCATTTATAAATAGTCTTAATCTCCCAAAAAAATCTAAAATAGCAATTCTATCGAAGAACTGTGCCCATTGGATAATAACAGATTTAGCTATAATGATGAGCGGTAATATTTCCGTTCCAATATATGCAAATGTATCAGGAGAAACTGCAAAATACATTCTTGATCATAGTGAGTCTAAACTTATATTTCTTGGAAAACTTGAAGAAAGTGACTGGAGAAATATAAAGAATCATTTACCAGAAAATGTGTTAAAAGTAGATTATGGGTATTATAATTTAAATTCTGATTTTTTAAAGTGGGAAGATATTTTATCTGATTATGAGGCTGAAAATAAAATTTCTCATTTTAATTTAGATGATATAATAACTATAATTTATACTTCAGGTACTACTGGTGTTCCTAAAGGAGTTGTCTTAAAATATAGATCTGCTGCAACAGCTACTAAAAATTTACATTTACTCTTCCCTTTAAATGAAAATGATAGATTTATATCATATCTTCCTTTATCACATATTGCAGAACGTGCTCTGGTAGAACATGGTGGCATTCTCTCCGGTGGGAAAATTTACTTCGTAGAGAGCCTTGAGACTTTTGTTAAAAATTTGAAAGATTGTAAGCCAACTGTTTTTTTCGGTGTCCCAAGAATTTATACAAAATTCATGACTAAAATTCAGTCAATTTTCACTCAAAAAAAGATTAATATTATAATGAGAATTCCAGTTATTAATTCTTTATTTTCATTTATAATAAGAAAATCTTTAGGATTAAATAAATCAAGAATTTGTATTACCGGAGCTGCTTCAATTCCTATTTCAACTTTAAAATGGTTTGATAGATTTAAAATTAAAATCTACGAAGCTTATGGCATGTCAGAAAATTCAGCATGTTCTCATGGAAACTACCCAGGAAACATAAAATTTGGAACTGTTGGCAAGGCTATGCCGGACACAAAAGTCAAAATAACAGAAAAAGGTGAGATCATTATGAAAAATGATTGTATTATGGAGGGTTATTATAAAGAAAAAAAATTAACCAGTGATGTAATTAAAAATGGTTATTTATATACAGGTGATAAAGGGAAGATAGATAATGATGGATATCTAATAATTACAGGTAGAATTAAAGATATTTTTAAGACTTCAAAAGGAAAATATGTTGCGCCAAATCCTATAGAAATGAAGTTAAGTAAAAATAATTTTATTGAACAAGTTTGTGTAGTTGGTGAAAATTTAACACAACCAATAGCTTTAGTTGTATTAAGTGAAGGAAAAAAAATTAAAGAAAATATTAAAAAAAGTTTTAGAGAGCTTCTTTCATCTTTAAATGACACATTAGAAAATCATGAAAAGATTGAAAAAATTGTAGTTGTAAAAGATGCGTGGTCTACTGAAAATGAAATATTGACTCCTACTCTAAAGATTAAAAGGAATGTAATTGAAAAAAAATATAAAGCTTATTATAGTGAATGGTATAAATCTGAAAATAAAATAATATTTCAATAATTACTCTATACCAATATAAGGATTATATCCATTCAGCCTCTTTTTGTAAAATCCTGTGCCATTAAATTCTCTTAATTTCCCAACCTTCATACATTCTTTAGAACAACAGCCTTTAAATAATTGAGCTCCTTTATCACTAAGAGGAAAATGTCTATTACATAAAACATTTGCACAATTTACCATCCTGTCAGATTTTTCACCGGTCACGTAACATTTTCCTATTACAGTTGGATTTTCTGAATTTACATTTTTAACAATCCTTCCATCAAAAACATAACATTTTCCTACAAAGTTTTTTCCTTTTTCTTCAATTCCATATTTTATAATTCCACCGTGGAGCTGATAAACATTATCATATCCGTTTGATTTTAAAAATGCACTTGCCTTTTCACATTTTACTCCTCCTGTACAATAAGTAATAATCTTATTTGATTTTTTAATTTTCTTCTTTATTTCAGAAATTTTAGAAGGAAAATCTCTGAAATTATCTATATCTAAAGTCATAGCATTTTTGAATTTACCAATATTATGTTCATAATTTGATCTAACATCAAGAATAGTAATGTCATTTGGCATATCATCTAATATTTTTTTAAATTCGGATGGATATATGTAATTTCCTTTTTTATTAATAATATTTTTATCCTTAATTCCAGAATGAACAATCTCGTCCTTTATTCTAACATTTATTTTATCAAAAGCATTTTCATTATAATCTTCTACTTTAAAATCAATATTTGAAAATATTTTTTTTCTTTTAATTTCTTCAATATATATCTGGCAGTCCTTTTTTAATCCAGAAACAGTCCCATTAATACCTTCTTGAGAAACTATAATTCTACCTCTTATATTATTTTTAATACAAAATAGATGGTGTTCTTTTTTAAATTTTTCTGGATTCTTAATATTTGTATAACAATAAAAAAGAAGAATTTGATATCTATTACTCATATAATCTTTTTATCTATCAATATCTTTTGCATCTCACTTTGATAATACTTTGCTTTCTCTCTAACATTAGTTTGAAAAGATTTAGAATCATCACTATACAAGACATCTCTAGATACATTAACTATAATTCCACAATTTGAATTAAAAGAGACAGAGCTAATCTTTTTTAAGTCCCCCCCTTGAGTGCCAACTCCTGGAATTAAGAGAAAGCTATTTGGTATTATCTTTCTTATCTTTTTAAATTCAGAAATTCTATTTGCTCCAACAACATACATAGTATTATATTCATTTGACCACTCTAAAGAATCTTCAATAATGTGCTCATACAATTTCTTATTAGAGGAATTTTCAAAATGTTGAATATCAATAGAACTCTTATTAGAAGTCAATGCTAATAATATAATCCATTTATTATTATATTCTAGATAGGGTAATGATGAATCTTTGCCCATAAATGGGGATAAAGTAACTGCATCAAAATTAAATTTTTCAAAAAAACTCTTCGCATACATTTTAGAGGTATTTCCTATGTCTCCCCTTTTTGCATCAGCAATTTTAAAAATATTTTTTGGTATATAATTAAGAGTTTTTTCTAGGGAGTTAATACCATCAACTCCCATGGATTCATAAAATGCAAGGTTAGGTTTATAAGCAATAACATATTCATGAGTTGCATCAATAATTCTTTTATTAAACTCAAAGATAGGATCTTCAAAATCTAATAAGTGTTTAGGAATTTTATTTATATCAGAATCTAAACCAATACACAGATATGTTTTTTTATTCTTTATTTGGTTAAAAATTTCAGAAAAATTCATTTTTATCTAAAATCAATTATTTCAATTCCAGGATGTTTACTTTCATCAAATAAGAATAAAGAATTTTCTAAATCTTCTTCTTTAAAATCTTTAATTAAATAAATATAAACGCTATTAGATTTATCATATACAGTGAAGCTTGAGAGGAGATTGTTAGTAAATATATCAAAAGAGATTTTATAATAGGATTTATTTTCATCATCGGGATAAATCTCAATTTTATTTATCTGATTTTCATTGCCAATAAACTTATAAGTAAACCCTTCTTTATATACCTCAAATACGTTATTAATAGAAATTTCTTGTTCAGAAGGATCGAAGTTTGATATAGTAACTTCATTTAATTCTTCGATATAAGTCCATACAGTTTTAGAGTCATTTATTATTTTTTGACCCTCTATAGATAGAACATACTTTTCATCTTTTACTGAAATAGTCCCATCAAATGAATCTGTAATATTTTCAGTTAAATTCTGCATAGAGTATGTGAATGAAGAAGTAAAACCCTTCATTTTTTTATATTTATCACTCATAGAATTTAAATAATCCAAAGCAATCTTATTGTCTTGAGATAAAGATCTCTCTGGAATAATAGATAATAGTATTATAATAATAAATTTACTCATAATAATTTTTTGTAAAGTTAACCTAATTCATTAAGTAATTTCTCTAAACTATATTCATCCTGTATAAGAACTTGCCTTGGTTTACTTCCCTCTGCAGGACCAACAATTCCAGCAGCCTCCAGTTGATCTGTTAATCTTCCTGCCCTATTATAACCGAGCTTAAGCTTTCTCTGTAATAGAGAAGTACTTCCTGTTTGAGATGAAACAATAAGTCTTGCGGCCTCTTCAAATAAAGGATCTCTATCACTAAGGTCAATATCAGCGAGTTGTTTTTCATTCTCATCAATATATTCGGGCAGGAGATATGCTGAAGGGTAAGATTGTTGGCTACCAATGTAATCACATATTTTTTCTATTTCTGGTGTATCTACATATGGGCATTGTAAACGAATAATATCTGAACCTGACGTAAAAAGCATATCCCCCATCCCGACTAGTTGCTCTGCTCCTTTTGAATCAAGAATAGTTCTAGAGTCCATATTAGATGTAACTTTAAATGATATTCTTGTAGGAAAATTTGCCTTAATAACACCAGTAATAACATTGACAGAAGGTCTTTGAGTAGCAACAATTAAATGAATTCCAATAGCTCTAGCCAATTGAGCTAATCTGGCTATAGGCGTTTCAATTTCTTTTCCAGCAGTCATCATTAAATCAGCAAGCTCATCTATTACTAAAACAATAAAAGGAAGATATCTGTGACCTTCTTTAGGATTAAGTTTTCTACTAATAAATTTTTTATTATACTCCTTCAGGTTTCTAGCTTGAGCATCTTTCAATAAATTATATCTGACATCCATTTCTGTACATAGAGAATTAAGTGTGTGAACAACTTTTTTCGTTTCAGTTATTATCGACTCCTCTGCATCAGGTAGTTTTGCTAAGAAATGTTTTTCAATTTTATTGAATAATGATAATTCTACTTTCTTAGGATCTATTAAAACAAATTTTAATATTGAAGGATGTTTCTTAAATAGAAGAGAAGAAAGCATAACATTTAATCCAACCGATTTTCCTTGACCTGTTGCTCCTGCAACTAAAACATGAGGCATTTTTGCTAAGTCTGCTATATATACCTCATTCGAAATAGTTTTTCCTAATATAAGAGGTAATTCATAATCAGATTTCATGAATTTTTCCGTATTCATAACAGATCTTAAACTCACAGTTTCCCTATTCTTGTTAGGAACTTCAATACCAATTGTTCCTTTTCCTGGAATTGGAGCAATAATCCTAATACCTAAAGCTGATAGGCTTAGAGCTATGTCATCTTCTAAATTTTTTATTTTAGATATTTTTATACCTGCCTCAGGCACTATTTCATATAGAGTTACAGTTGGTCCAATGGTAGCTTTAATTTTTGCAATTTCAATTTTAAAGTTTTTTAATGTATCAAGTATCCTATTTTTATTAGAAGTCAATTCATCTTTAGTAACTTGAATTTTTTTATCTGAAAGGTCATTTAATAAATTTAATTTTGGATATTTATAGCTTGAAAGATCTAATTCTGGATCATAAATATTACTTGTTGATGAGTTTGATATTTTTTCACTTACTCCTTTTTCTATACTAAAATTTATTATTTCATTTGCGTCATTTGATGATAATTCAGATTTATTTTCATCTGAGACATCAGCTTTATTATTTACAATTACTTCTTTTGAATCTCTAAATTCTTCATCCTTAATTTCCTCAGTAATAACACTGCTCGATTTTATATCCTCAGCTTCAATTATTTCATCCGAATAAAATTCATTTGAATCAATTTCCGTTTTCCTTCCCTTATTAAAGTTTAACATTGAAAAATTGATAGAAGAAATATTAAAATAAAAGACAATAAATAGAAATAATGAAAGTACTAAAATAATTATAGAAGAAATTCCAAGAAGATTGTCTAATAAAATAGAAAAATTCAATCCTATACCACCAGTATAATTATTTAAAAATTCATTTTCAGGGAAAAGAATTAAAAAAAATCCTAACAAACTAGATATCCAAATTATTCCAAAGAATGTAAAAATTGATGCTCTAGTTAATGAAATAATTTTAATTTTAAAAAGTAATCTAAATGAAAATACAACTAAAAATGGAACAATTAGAAATGAAGTAATACCAAAAGAAATATATACTAAATAGTGTGAAAGGAATGCTCCAGCTACACCCAGCCAATTTTGAGATTTTTTGCTTAATGATTCAAAATTTAACCCTGAATCAATTATACTTTGGTCAGATTCACCAGTAAAAATATATGATAGAAGAGAGAAAAAAATTATTAAAGAAGCGGCTAAAGAAATTGCACCAAATGATATTTTTAGTTTTTCTAGAAGTGAGCTTTGATTTCCATCTTCTTCATAATAGTCATTATTGAATGAACTTTTTATCATCTTTCAAATTTACATATACATAGTTATTTATTAATTCTCTTTCTTCATTTTTAACAAACTAGAATTAATTTTTTTAACCATTGAAGGACCTTCATAAACCCATCCAGTGTATACTTGAATTAAATCAGCACCTAATTTAATTTTTTCTTTAACATCCTTAGAGTTAAATATTCCCCCTACACCAATTATTTTAATTTTTTTATTTGATTTTTTTTTAATGTATCTGATGATTTCATTAGATCTTTCTTTCAATGGGTTACCACTAAGACCGCCTTCTTCTGCTAAATAATTACTTGTAATATTCTTTCTAGATAAAGTTGTATTTGTAGCAATTATTCCATCAATATTATGTTTTAAACAAATTTCAATAATATCGTCAATTTCCTTAAATGATAAGTCAGGTGCAATTTTAATTAAAACAGGCACAATCGTTTTTTTAGAGCAATTTTCTTTCTGTATTGTTTCAATTAATTTATTTAAATAATTTTTTGATTGAAGTTTTCTAAGACCAGGAGTATTCGGAGAGCTTATGTTAATTACAAAATAATTAACAAAATTTCTTAACTTTTTAAAGCAGTATAAATAATCATATGCGGAATTATCAATAGGAGTCGATTTATTTTTCCCAATATTAGCACCAATTATTAATTTCCCTTTATATCTTTTAATTCTTTTCAATATAGTTTCAACTCCATCATTATTAAATCCCATTCTATTAATTAATGCATTTTCAGAGCTTAATCTAAATAATCTAGGCTTAGGATTTCCAGATTGAGCTTTAGGTGTAATAGTTCCCACTTCTATATGGCTAAATCCAAAACATTCTAACTCATTAAGAAGTTTAGCATTTTTATCAAATCCTGCTGCAAGACCAATTCTATTTTTGAATTTCAAATCAAATAATTCAATATTGAGTCTTTCATCTTCATTAGAATATATTTTATAAACAAAAAATTTTACTAATGGGATCTTGAAAAATATTTTAATAAAAAAGAAAATAATATCATGTGTTTTTTCTGGATTTATTAAAAAGAGAATGGGACGTATAAATTTTTTATACATAACACAAATATAATACGAGTATTAACTCCTAGGATGAAATTTACTTACAACTTCTCTAAGATATTCTTTATTTAAATGGGTATATATCTCGGTTGTTGTTATAGACTCATGACCAAGCATTTCTTGAACAGCTCTAAGATCAGCACCTCTTTCAATCATATGTGTTGCAAAAGAATGTCTAAATGTATGAGGGCTTATATTTTGCTTAAGATTAATTTTTTCAGATATGTTTTTAATAAATATAAAAATCATATTTCTTGAAATCTTTGAGCCTCTTCTATTAAGAAATAAAAATCCCTCATTTCCAGGTTTAACTTTAATAATTTTTCTGAAATCATTATCATAAGACTGAATATATTTAATTGCAGATGAGCCAATAGGAACTAATCTCTCTTTAGATCCCTTGCCTATTACCTTGATAAATCCTATATCTAAAAATAAATTTTGATAAGTAATATTAATAAGCTCTGAGACTCTTAATCCGCAACTATATAAAGTTTCTATTATTGCTCTATTTCTTGATCCCTCAAAAGAATTTAAGTTTATAGATTCTAAAATCTTTTCTATTTCTTCAATATTTAACGTGTCAGGTAGTTTTTTTCTTACTTTCGGGGATTCAATTAACTCGGTCGGATTTATCTTGATTTTATCCTCAAGAATTAAATAACCAAAAAAGGATTTAATACCAGATAATGTCCGTGCTTGAGTATAAGTAGATATTCCTAAATCAAATAAATATTTCGAAAAATCTTGTAAAAGAATATAATTTACTTCCGAATAATGAATAGTTTGTTTGTTTTTAATCTTTAAAAATGATACTAATTTATTTATATCATTAACATATGCTGAAATAGAATTTTCTGATAAAGATTTTTCAAGCTTTAAAAAATTTTTGAATTCAATTATCTCATGTTCCCACATAAAATATTTTTTTTAGACTAAATTTAAGATGTTATGAAACTTATAATTATTAATGGACCAAATTTAAATCTTTTAGGAATTAGAGAAAAAAATATATATGGAGATATGTCATTTGAGACTTACTTTGATTCTTTATCAAAAAAATATAAAGATTTAGATCTTGAATATTTTCAATCTAATCATGAAGGAGAATTAATTGAAAAGATTCAAGAGGTGGGGTTTTCATATGATGGGATTATCATTAATGCTGGAGGATTTACTCATACCTCAGTAGCAATAAGGGATGCAATAGCATCAGTAAATTCAGAGGCAGTTGAAGTTCATATCAGTAATATTTTATCAAGAGAGGATTTCAGAAAAAATAGCTATCTAAGCGGAGTTTGTGTTGGGATTATATCTGGTCTAGGATTAATTGGATATGAATCTGCTATTAAATATTTCATAGAAAAAAATGATTGAAATTTTTACTGATGGATCAAGTAGAGGTAATCCAGGACCTGGAGGATATGGTATTGTTTTAATTTATAAAAATAAAAGAAAGGAGCTTAGCCAAGGATATGAATTAACTACAAATAATAGGATGGAGCTTATGGCTGTTATCAAGGCCCTGGAATCAGTTAAGGTAGATACTATTGATATTCTTGTTTACTCTGATTCAAAATATGTAGTTGAATCTGTTGAGAAAGGATGGATTTGGAATTGGGAAAAAAATAATTTTAAAAAAAAATTAAATTCTGACTTGTGGAAAATTTTTATTCCTTTATATCAAAAATTTAATGTTAAATTTAAATGGGTTAAAGGTCATGCCGGAAATACAGAAAATGAAAGATGTGATAGATTAGCTAATGAAGCCCAAGAAAAAAAATTAATAGTTGATTTTGGATATGTTAATTCAATTAAGAAATAGATAATGCTGCCCCGATTATTCCAGAATTATTTTTATTTTTTGCAGACAAAATTTTACAATTAGAACGTAAATCTTTCTTAAATTCTGAATAATAATTACTTATTCCTCCTCCAAGAATAATTAGATTTGGAGAAATTAATAACTCAACATAATCTATATATTCATTGAATCTAGCAGACCACTCTTTCCATGATAGATCTAACTTTTTTCTAGCTAAATTAGAAGCATACTTTTCAGCACAATCACCATACATTTTTAAATGACCAAATTCAATGTTTGGGACTAGTTTACCATCAATAAAAATTGAAGTTCCAAATCCTGTTCCGACTGTAATTATCATAACTGTACCTTTTAATGGAATTTTATTATTTAAGGTAATTTCTGAAATTCCAGCAGCATCAGCATCGTTAATTGCTTTGCATTCTAGATTAAACTTCTGAGAAAACTTTTTCTTAATATTTACACCTACCCATTTATTACTAATATTAGCTGCTGAGAAAACTTTGTTTTTAATTACTACCCCAGGAAATCCACATCCTACTTTTCCTTTCCAATCCAATTTTTCTAAAAAATTAGTTTTAATGCCTTCAAAAATATTTTTAGGTGAAGAATTAGTGGGTGTTTCAAATCTTATTTTTTCTGAAATAAGTTTTCCAGTCATTGTATCAATAACAGCAGCTTTAACACCACTTCCACCTATATCTATTCCTAATACATCCATTACTTTATTATCTCCAATTTAGCAAAATTTAATAATAAAGTCTTTTCTCCAGAGTTATTAAAATAAACAATTGCTTTTTTTTGATTTGAATAATTCTCTATCTTTTTGATTAAACCTACTCCAAATACATTATGCCTAACTTTTACACCTTCTTTTAAATCACCTATATGACTTGATTTTATATCTGATTTTTCTTCAAAATTTATTTTTTTAAAAGATGATAGATTTCTTTTTTTTTCATTTAAAATATTTGAAACTAGAGATCTATTAGTATTAAAATTTTGAATGTCAAGATAAATAGGATTTATTTCTTTAATAAACCTACTCTGTTCACAATCTTTTAACATTCCATACCTATATCTTGTTACTGAATAGGTCAAATAAAGCTTTTTCATAGCTCTTGTAATAGCTACATAAAATAATCTTCTTTCTTCTTCTAAATCCTCTCTTGATGAGATCATCATTTGGGAAGGAAAAAGATCTTCCTCAACTCCTACAATTAATACTACCGGGAATTCTAATCCTTTTGCCATATGAATTGTCATCAAAGAAATATACTCTTCGTCACTATCATCTTCTTTATCTTGATCGGTCATTAAAGAAATCTCTTGAAGAAAATTTTCTAGACTTTTATTCTTATTATTATCATTATCTATATATTCTTTAATTGAATTTAGAAGCTCTTGTACATTTTCATATCTACTTATACCCTCAATACTTCTATCATCCCACAAGTCTTTTAATAATCCAGAATTTGACGCAATATGAGAGGCAGTATTGTAAGCATCATTTACTTTAGAAAAGTTTGAGAATGTAATTATTAATTCTTTAAATGGAGTAATTAAATTATCAATTCTTGAGTTTAATAGTTCTTTAGATCTATTTAATACTTCCCAAAGACTAATATTTTCCTTGTTAGATATCATAATTATTTTATCCACGGAGGTTGATCCAATACCTCTTCTCGGATAGTTAATTATTCTTCTAAATGACTGTTCATCATTTTGATTAATAGAAAATCTTAAATAAGCTAATAAATCTTTTACCTCTTTCCTCTGATAGAATGAGACCCCTCCAAAAACCTTATATTTCAATCCTATCCTTCTTAAAGCTTCCTCAATTGACCTAGATTGATTATTAGTTCTATAAAGAACAGCAAAATTTGAGTTTGTAAGCTGATTTCTATTTTTTTCCTCAAAAATTAAATTTGAAATTATTTTGCCTTCCTCATTATCTGAAAATGATTTTTTTACTGATATCAGTTCACCGTCCTCATTATCCGTCCAAACTTCTTTACTTATTTTAGATTTATTTTTTTCAATAACTGAGTTTGCTGCATTAACTATTGTTTTTGTAGACCTATAGTTTTGTTCAAGTTTTACAATTTTTAAATCTGAAAAATCATCCTCAAACTTTAAAATGTTTCTAATTTCAGCACCTCTGAAAGCATAGATAGATTGAGCATCATCACCAACAACAAAAATATTCCTGTTTACTGATGCTAATCTTTTGGTTATCAAGTATTGACAATAATTTGTGTCTTGAAACTCATCAATCAACACATGCTTGAATAGTTGTTGATATTTATTTAGAACATCTACGTGATCTGAAAATAATTTATTCGTATTATATAATAAATCATCAAAATCCATTGCTTGAGATTTAAAGCATCTATTAGTATAAATATTATAAATCTTAGATATTAATGGCCTATGAGAAGATGTATCTTCTTCAATTAGTATTGGGTTATTTTTATACTCTAGTGGAGAAATTAATCTGTTTTTAGCATTTGAAATTCTGTTATAAACATAATTTTCTTTATATAACTTAGGATCTAAGTTTAATTCTTTAACAATTAACTTTATTAGATTTTTTGAGTCTTGCGTATCATAAATTACAAAATTTGGTGGATAACCTATTTTATATCCTTCTACCCTAAGTATTCTAGCAAAAATTGAATGAAAGGTTCCCATCCATAAGTTTCTGGCATCTGTTCCAACAATTTTCTCTATCCTATTCTTCATCTCTTTTGCTGCTTTGTTAGTAAAAGTCAGAGCCAAAATTGAGAAAGGATCAACTCCTTCATTAACTAAATGAGCTATTCTATAAGTTAATACTCGAGTTTTTCCAGAACCTGCGCCAGCTATTACTAGGCAGGGGCCATCTTTATGAATAACAGCATCTTTTTGACTTGAATTTAAATTATCTAAATAATTCATATTGGTAATAAGAAGATGAATCTAATACTTAATTGATGAAAAAATTAGTTAGTTTTGAAAAAAATTATACTGATGGAATATAATACAACGAGAAGCGATTTAATATTAAAGGAATACGGAAGAAATTTTCATAAACTTATTGACCATATTGGAAAAATAAAAGATAAAGAAGAAAGAAATAATAAAGCAAAAACAATAGTCGAAATGATGAAATTAACTCATCCTAATTTTAAAGATCAAAATGAAATTGATGCTAAAATGTGGGATGATTTATTTATTATGTCTGACTATAATCTAGATATAGATTCTCCATTCCCTAAACCAAAAAGAAAAAGTGATTCTGAAAAGCCTAAACGGTTAGAATACCCTAAGTCAAATATTAAATACAGACATTATGGCAAAAAAATAGAATTATTAATTGAAGAGGCTTGTAAGTTGAAAAATGATGAGGATAAAGAAGCTGCAGTTATCCATATTGGAAAAATAATGAAATCGTTTTTTGGCATGTGGAATAAAGAGTCAATAGATAATAAAGTTATTGTTGACCACATAAAAGAATTATCAAATAATAAATTATCTATTGAAGTTGAAAAAGTTAAAGAAATGAACCTTTTCTTCAAAGTAACTAAGGAAAGAGGATCAAAAAGCTATCACTCAAAAAAGAATTTTAAATCTAATAGACCTTTCAAAAAAAGAAGACTTTAATGGGATCTTTCAGAATTAAAGGAGGAAAAAGCTTAAATGGCATTATATATCCTCAAGGCGCTAAAAATGAAGCTCTTCAAATATTATGTGCCGTTCTTTTATCTGATGAAGAAATAATTATTTCAAATGTACCTGATATTAAAGATGTAAACCTTCTAATTGAATTATTAGTTGGAATGGGTGTAGATACACAAAAAATCGATTCAACAACATTCAAGTTTTGCTCAAAAAATATAAATATTGATTATACAAAATCCGATGATTTTTTTGATAAGTCATCAAAGATTAGAGGTTCTATTATGTTAATGGGACCACTTGTAGCACGATTTGGCATTGCTTATTTAGCAAAACCTGGGGGAGATAAAATTGGAAGAAGAAGAGTTGATACTCACTTTACTGGTATTCAAGAATTAGGAGCAAAATTTTCTATAGAAAAAAATAATTCTCTTTTTAAAGTTTCATCTACAAAATTAGTTGGCACCAATATTTTACTAGATGAGGCATCGGTTACCGGGACAGCTAACATTATCATGGCCGCCTGTTTAGCTCAAGGAAATACTACTATTTATAATGCGGCATGTGAACCATATATTCAACAGCTATGTAAAATGCTTAATTCCATGGGTGCTAAAATTGATGGAATTGGATCAAATTTTTTAAAAATTGAAGGTGTTACAACTCTTGGTGGAACTCATCATAAAATATTACCTGATATGATTGAGATAGGAAGTTTTATTGGTCTTGCTGCTATGACCCAATCTTCAATTACTATAAAGAATGTAAGTCTTAATAATCTAGGAATTATTCCAAAAACTTTCCAAAGGCTTGGAATTAAAATGGATCTTAAAGACGACTCCATTTATATTCCTTCTCAAGAACATTATGAAATTGAGTCTTTTATTGATGGATCTATAATGACAATATCTGATGCTATATGGCCTGGCTTCTCTCCAGATTTATTGAGTATTGCTTTAGTCACTTCTGTTCAGGCAAAAGGAACAGTTTTAATTCATCAGAAAATGTTTGAGTCTAGATTATTTTTTGTTGATAAATTGATTGATATGGGAGCACAAATAATCTTATGCGATCCACATAGAGCAACAGTAATTGGTTTAGATAGAAAAATCCCTTTAAAAGGTATTCAGATGACATCTCCCGATATTCGAGCAGGTGTGTCTCTATTAATAGCAGCATTATCTGCAAATGGAGAAAGTATTATTAATAATATAGATCAAATTGATAGAGGTTATAGTAATATTGACTTAAGACTAAGAGAATTAGGAGCAGATATAGAAAGAATCTAGAAATTATTTTTGAGATTAGTTAGAGAGTAAATTGGGCCATCAACTATAAAGATTTCAGTAATAAATTGCGGGACACCATCAATCAAAGCATAACTTTGAAGACTAACTTTAGTTTTATTTTCATCTACCTTAATTAATGTCCATGTTGATTTTGAATCTTTTATTCTAATGATATTATTTACCTGCTCTACATAATTTGGTTTTGAATTTAAAGAAACAATAATAGTATCACTCTTAAAATTATAAATAACATCAGAAACTAGATCTCTTTTTTTTAGCGGCCATCCCATTTCCATAACAAAATATACATGAGATATAGAATCATTATTAAGTATCTTACTCTGTTCCAAATTATACATCCAATGATAAGAGCTATCAAAGTCAGAAATAAAATTAAAAATAGAATTTATATCAGAATCAATATATGTTTCTGCAAGATACTCGACAATTTTATCATTATTTTCCCTTAAATAAACTTTAATTTTATTTTCTTCTTTTTTTAATTTCCACTCTGAATTCTGAATATTAAATAGGTTAAAAGATATAATTAAAAGATATTTTAACATAATTGATAAAAATTATTAATTTAAATTACATACAAATTTGTATCTCTGTTTTTTAAAAAAATTATGAGAAATATAATTCTATTTTTCATCTTAAACTCTAGTAGTATTTTTAATTTAATATACTCGCAATCTAGTGATTATGATTCTATTAATTATCAAAATAGAGATACTTTAGATGAATATGAAAAGAAAAAATTAGATTTTAATATTTTAAATATTTCAATAAATAAAAATCAAAAAGTTGTAAATGAAAATATTTTTTCTCCAACTAATATAAATTTAAATGAGAGAGATACTTTATCAATGATTATTCAAATCAGAGGTGAAGATGAGGATATAATTTTTAACTACTACTTTAATGATGATCCAAATTTTAGAAATTTAGAAAATGGAAAAATAATCTATGATAAAAGAAGTAAAAGAATATATTTTGAATTTATTCCCAACGACAATCAAGCAATTAATAAATTTATCACATGGAATATTTTTGCTTACCAAAAAAGACATGATATAAAAAGATTAGATTTCTTAATTGAAATTAATAATGTTGAGTACCCTCCAAAAATACTTAATAAGCAAATAAATAAAATAATTAGAAATAACTATAAGTTCAATTACACCCCAATTATCTCTGATGGTGATAATGGTGTTTTATTTGACTTAATAACAGATGCGCCTATTGATAATTTTAATACAATTAATGGAAATATAGAGTGGGTAATTGATCCTAATAATATTGATGAACTTAAAAAAACTTTTAATTTTATTTTAAAAGCCTACAAACAAAATAAACCTGAGTTATTTGATGTTGATACATTTAAAATTATTTATTCTGAAAATAACTTTGCACCAGTATTTGGAAAAACTTCAAAATGGATAGTTGAAGAGGGAGATTTTTATACTTACAAAATAGCTGTAGATGATCCAAATGTTAATGATTCAATAATTATAGAAAATGTTGGGGCCCAACTTCCAAGAGGAATGATTTTAAATAGTAAATTAAAAACTCTAACCTTTGATGTTGATTATAACCATGTCGAAAGGACAAATTCAACAACAAACTATTCTCTTCAATTAAAAGCAACTGATAAATCTGGACTTTCATCACAAGTAACTCTCGATGTTGTAGTTATGAATACTATAAATCCTCTAAAAGTTCAAGAAAAAATTTCTGAACTAATAAACGAGTTAGAAATTCAGCAGGAAGGCTTAGAAGAAATTAATGATAATTTAAAATGGATTGAATCTACATCCAAAAATAACAGAAAGCTTAGAACTTTTAGTGCAGCTGGGATTACTTTTTTAGGTGCTTTAATGGGTGTTTTTTCATCTAACTCTGACGTTACTAGAAAAGCTGGATCTATTATTGGAGCGAGTGGAGCTGTTTTATCTGTAATTAATGAAGTGTTATCAAGAGATGACAATGAAATTAAAAACCTTCTTCAAGAAACTATCAAACTTCAGTCTAATGTTAAAGTAAAATATGATAGACTTTCCTTTTATAAAAACTCAAACAATCTAAATGATTTTCAAAATCAAGAAATTGATGTATTAATTAGAACTATTGAAAATGATAGAGAAAATTTAAATAAAAGTCTTTTTACAATTTCAGAAAATTATAAGATTATTGTTTCTGAAAATAGAATTAAAAATATGATTAATAAAAGAGATAATAAAAATTAGATATGAAAGGAACTATTGATAATTATATAAAAATTTGTGTAAGTATAATTTCTGGATCAATATTATTTGTAATAGGAATTATTTTTAGTGTGATAATTTATGTGAATTTTTTTGAAAAAAATGACAATTCAATTGAAGATAGAAGACAAGAACATGTTGAAAACCATATAAAGGAAGCAAAAAATTTAGATGAGATTATTAAAATTCTAGAAGAAATAAATAATAACCTAGATGAAAGAAAAATTTAAAAAGTTTTATAATTCTGAATTATATATCAAAATAATTTATGGAATACCTGCTTTATTTGCAGGTAGCTTTTCAGTTTTAGTTTTTACAATTCTTTCTTTAAATATTATCAATAATATCTTTTTTGAAAAAGAGATTAAATATGAAAAAATGATTAAAGAGTATAGATATGACCATCAGGTATATCATAAAAAAGACATGGAGAGAATGAAAAAGATTATTGAGTTATTAGAGGAAATTAATTTAAAAACTAAAAATTAAATATCATATTCTTAGTTGTTTTTTAATAAATTATCTGGATCAGATTCTTCATCTTCAACTTGATATTTTAAAATCTCATCCTCTTCATTATCAGAAATAATTTCTTCATTAACTGAAGTGCCTTTCAACATTACAAACATTGAGGATAGAATTACAACTAACAATACTCTTTCATCAATTTTATTATCTAAAATATTTATATATTCTATTTCTTTCAATTGCAAAAAGAGTAAAATGCTGATTAGTCCTCTTGGACTAAAAAAAACAAGTGAAATTTTATTTAAGTTTAAATTACTTACATATAAGTATATAAATCGAACAATAAACATTAAAGCAAAAATTAATAAACCATAAATAATTGGATCTATAGAATTAAAGTCAGTAATACTAATAGAAAAACCAAAGAATAGAAAGAAGAAAGTACGAACTAAAAAAGTAAATTCAGATGTAAGTAAATGAAATTCATTTAAACTTTTATTTGTTTCATCTACATCAACATTTATTCCAAGAAATTTAGGGAATATAATTTTTATATTATTTAAAACTATTCCAAATATAAAAATAGTAACTAAAGATGGTAAGTGAAGAAATTTTCCTATTGCATATACCAAAATTAAAATTGAGAGTATTAAAAAAAACTTAACATGATGTTTGATCTGCTGGAGGAAACGAATAAGAAAATATGTAATTATTAGTGAGATAATAATAACTCCAACTATTTGAATACTTAAAGAAATAAGCGATAAACTAAATAAGGGTGTACCTGATTCTACTTGAACTAGAGCATAATTAAAAATCATAATTCCTAGTATATCTGAGAATACAGACTCATAAATAATAAATTCTTTATCAATTTTTAATAAACTTGAGGCGGAAGGTATAGCAACAGCACTACTTATTATTGAAAGTGGAATTGAAAGTAATATTGCTAAATTATTTTCTATTCCAAATAAATTAATAAAAGTCCATTCAAGAACCAATATATTTAGAATGAGAATAATAGAAGCAGCTAAAAATCCCTTAATCATAATAGGAAATTTTTCCTTACTAATTTGTAGCTCTAATGCACCTTCTAATACAATCAAGATTAATCCAATAGTTCCTAGTACAGGTATTAATTTATCAAGGAAACCAAAATCATAAAATTCATAATAATTTATTATAGTTCTAGATACTAATCCTGTAAGCATCAATAATATAACTGATGGAAATTTTGTTTTTCTAGCAAATGCATCAAAGAGATAAGAGAAAATTACAAGTAATGGTATAATAAATAAAAAAGCTACGGTATTCATAAAATTAAAATATTGTGGAGTCGGCGGGATTCGAACCCGCGTCCAGATATGGAAATCTTATTCCGTCTACATGCTTAGATAATTTTTAATTTTCGAGACAGAGCAGGAAAATATCAACCAACAACTGTCCTTACCTACTAAAATTCCCATATTAATTTGTAGGAAAAAAAATATGGTAGATCTCTTTATGACACCAAATTATTTTACCAAAGATCACCAATAAAATATGATGTGGTTATTTAAATTCTCAGAATTTAAACCGCCATAGCGTATTCGTATTTACGTTCGCCGTTTATATGTTTTAGTATTTGATTACGGATGTTACAATCACCCGACATGCAAAAATAAAATTTGACATACTGTCAATTCCAGTCGACCCCAAAAAACAAAGAACAATATTGTTGCGCAAATCTAATTTATTTAATTTAGATCAGTGGAAAAGTATGTTGTATCTGCAAGAAAATATAGGCCAATAAAATTTGATGATGTAGTAGGTCAAACTCATGTGACTACTACTCTTGAAAATGCAATTTTGAATGAAAAAATTGCACAGTCAATTTTATTTTGTGGACCTAGAGGAGTTGGAAAAACTACCTGTGCAAGAATTTTGGCAAATAAAATAAATGGTTTTGATATAACTAATCCACTTGAAAATTCTAGAAACTTAAATATTTATGAACTTGATGCTGCATCAAATAATTCAGTTGATGACATAAGAAATTTAATAGATCAGGTCAGATATGCTCCTCAAGAAGGAAAATATAAGGTTTATATTATAGATGAGGTTCATATGTTATCTAACGCTGCGTTCAATGCATTCTTAAAAACTTTAGAAGAACCACCACCCTATGCAATTTTTATTTTAGCAACTACTGAAAAAAATAAAGTTATACCAACAATTTTATCACGATGTCAAATATATGACTTTAATAGAATTGAAATTCAAGACATAAAAAACAAATTAAAAGAAGTGTTAATTAAAGAAAAAATTGAATTTGAAGAAGACGCATTACATGTAATTGCTCAGAAAGCTGATGGAGCGATGAGAGATGCACTTTCAACTCTTGATCTAATTAGAACATTTTCTAAAGACTCTAAAATAACATTAGAAATAGTAACTAATAATTTAAATATTCTAGATAGTGAATATTTCTTTAAACTGACAAATCTTTTATATGATTCAAAAATAACTGAAGTACTTCTAATTCATAATGAGATTTTAGTTAAAGGATTTGAGAGTTTTAACCTATTGAACGGATTATCTAATCATTTTAGAAATCTTCTATTCTCTAAAAATGATAAATTATTGAATATAATGGAAGTTTCAGAATCAGAAAAGGTTAAATATTTAGAGCAAACAAAAATTATTGATTCTGATTTTACAGAAAATTCACTTGAAATCTTAAATCAATTTGAAATAAACTATAAATCATCAAGTAATCATAAGATTCACACAGAAATTGCATTGATTAAAATTTCATCTCTAAATAAAAAAAAAAACTTAAAAATTGATTCTTTTAAGAGAGAAGTAGAAACTGAGGATATAAATGAAGATAAAACAGTAGTTAAAAACATAACTGAATTAGAAAATAAGGAAATTATAAATCAAGAGACTCCAAATTTAAAAAACATACTTTACGTCACAGAAGAAAAAATTATTGAGGATAAAGAAAATAAAGTTGTTAGCAATAAAATTTCATTTTCAGAAGAAAGTTTTAAAGAGTTAATAGAAGAAATAATTATTTCACTTAATAATAAAAAATCAGAGATAGCAGTATTAAAAAAAAATATTAGTATATCTGATTTTAAAATTATTTTTCATTTAGATAATGATCTAGAGAATACTATTTTTAGTAGTATTCAAAATAGTTTAAAGGAAAAAATTAAAGATAGATTTATAGAGAAAATTATAGTAGAAACTGAGGTTCTTAAAAGAGAGAAAGAAAAAACATTATATACAAATAAGGATAAGTTTGAATATCTCACAAATAAAAATAAAAACTTAATTTATTTAAAAAATAAATTAGGTCTTGACTACGAATTTTAGATTTCCCAACCTTCTCTGTAATCTCTAGTTACAAACTTATTTGCTGGATCATAATTAGTTATTTTCATAGCTTCTCCATCCCACAAAAGTTTTTTTCTACCAGGAAAAGAGTTATCTAAACCACTTACTCTTTCCATATAACTTCTGATAGCTATGTTACCCATTAGAACAGTTTCAGTCATAGGACCTGAGTAATCAAATGATGAAGTTAGAGCTTTATGTTCAGGACTACTAAAACCAGCCTTACATGCTTCAATCCACTTCGTTTGATGACCAAATTCATTTCCTGGTTGATTAGATGTATCAAACTCAACAGTTTCTTCTCCTTTTCTATAAAGTTTAGGCGTAAATCCATAAACACCGGTAGTAATAATACCCTTAGATCCTATCATCATAACTCCATTTGAGCTATCCTCTGTACCTAAAGAATCATTAGCGGGTATAATTTCAGGGTGAGGAGGTCTTAAGCCGCCGTCCAACCATCTCATTTTTAATGATGATTTATTTTTTGATGTAGATTCAAAATCTAGTGTGACCGAAGAGGATGGAGGACATCCCTCAGGTATATACTCAGGACTCCACATTTTAATAAATACCTGGCCAACACTACACTCAACAGCAGTTGGATAATGTAAACCTAAAGTCCTAAAAGGGACATCTATTAAGTGACAACCCATATCTCCTAATGCGCCCGTTCCATATGCCCACCATCCTCTCCAATTAAAAGGATGATATGCATTTGTATAATCAATTTTAGGAGCAGGCCCTAACCATAAATCCCAATTTAAAGTATCTGGAACTGAACTTCCATCAGATTTAGGAACAGGTATTCCTTGTGGCCATACTGGTCTATTAGTCCAAACAAAGACTTCATCAACATCTCCAATCAAGCCATCATCAAACCATTCCTGAACTTTCTGCATCCCTGAATTAGAAGCTCCTTGATTTCCCATTTGAGAAACTATTTTATTATCTCTTGCCATCTCTGTAAGCATTCTTGCCTCTCTTATGTTATGAGTTAGAGGCTTTTGTACATATACATGAATTCCCTCCTCCATTGCTGCCATTGCCTGAATAGCATGATGGTGATCTGGTGATGAAATAGTAACAGCATCAATATCTTTTTGTTTTTCTAACATTACTCTAAAGTCTTCGTAAAAATTAGCCTTTGGAAATCTATCTCTAGAGGTTTTTGTGTATTCACTTTTATCCACATCACAAATTGCTACAACATTTTCTTTTCCTTCATTAGATGCATACCAAAGATCAGAGGTACCTTTTCCACCAATTCCAATACCAGCGATATTTATCTTATCACTTGGAGAGGTAAATCCATTTCCACCCAGAACATATCTTGGAACAATGAAAAAACTTGATGCTGCAATAGCACCTTGTTTAATAAACTCTCTCCTAGTATTTTTTTTTGAATTATTTTTTTTCATAAGAATAAGTTAAGATTTGACTAATTAATATTGATTCAAAATCACTTTAATTTAAAAATTTTTTTTATAACTTAATAATAGTAGAGAAAAATAAACCAAACTAACTATGAAAAATATTAAACTCTCAATTATGATGTTTCTTCAGTATTTTATCTGGGGAGCATGGTATGTAACAGCCGGAACCTATATGGCTAAAATTTTAAATTCTTCCGGTGCTGAAATAGGTAATGCATATAGTGCCTTTGCTTTGGCTGCTATATTTTCACCATTTTTTGTTGGAGCAGTTGCAGATAGATATTTTTCGGCTCAAAAAGCGATGGGAGCATTACATGTGATAGGTGGTTTATTATTAATTTATGCAACTCAAATTTCTTCATCATTTTTATTTATAATCACTGTTTTAGTTTATTCTTTAATGTATATGCCTACTGTAGCGTTGTCAAATAATATTGTATTTGCTAATGTTAGTGATTCAGGAAAAACGTTTCCAATAATTCGATTTTTTGGAACTTTTGGATGGATAGTAGCTGGATTTATTATCGGAAATTTACAACTTGAGAATAATATTGGAAGTATTTCATATACATTTTATATAGCTTCCTTTGCTTCAATTTTATTGGGTCTGTTTTCTTTTTCTCTACCTAATGTACCACCTAAAGGAAAGGCAAGTGATTCCGCATTAGGTCTTGAAGGTTTAGTTTTACTTAAAGATAAGTCATATCTAATATTTTTTATTTCGGCAGTACTTATATGTATACCATTATCATTCTACTACTCTTTTGCTAATGTGTTTTTAAATGATATTGGAATGGAGGGAGCAGCTGGCAAAATGATTTATGGTCAGATTTCTGAAGCTATATTTATTCTTGCAATACCTTTTTTATATTATAGATTAGGTGTGAAAAATATTCTAATTATTGGAATATCAGCTTGGTTATTAAGATTTTTCTTTTTTGCTAATGGTGACCTAGAAGCTTATTACTGGATGATTATATCAGGTATTTTACTTCATGGAATTTGTTATGATTTCTTTTTTGTAACTGGATATATGTACACTGAAAATAAAGCAGGAGAAAAAATTAAAAATGCTGCACAAGGATTATTTACTGTTGCAACTTATGGTATTGGAATGACTATTGGATCATGGTTCTCAGGAATAATTACTGATAGCAATACTATTGATGGAATTAAAAATTGGGGCGATATTTGGATGATTCCGGCATATGTATCTGGGGCGGTACTACTATTTTTAATCGTGTTTTTTAAAGAAAAAAAATAAATATTATGCAAAGAATTTCAATGTTAGGGTCAGGATTTATTGGAAGATTTTATACTGATTCACTCCATGGATATAGGAACAAAGATAGAGTCGTATCTATTTATTCAAGGAGAGAAGAAAGTGCAAAAAAATTTGCAAAAGACTATGATGTACCCCACTGGACAACAAATATGGAAGACTCAATATCACATAAAGATGTAGATGTAGTATGTATTTCATTACCAAATAATTTACATGAAGAGGCTGTACACCTTTGTTGTAAACATAAGAAAGCTGTCATATGCACCAAACCTTTAGGTAGAACCGCAGAAGAGGCTAAAAGAATGGTAGAAGCTGTAGAAAAAGCGGGAATATTTGCTGGTTATCTTGAAGATCTATGTTATACACCAAAATTTCTAAAAGCTCTTGATAGTGTTCAATCTGGAAGTTTAGGCCAAATAATTTGGACTAAATCTAGAGAAACTCATCCAGGACCTCACAGTGACTGGTTCTGGGATAAAGAACAAGCAGGTGGAGGTTGCATATTAGATTTAGGGTGTCACTGTATTGAAATTGGAAGAAATTATATAGGTAAAGATATAAAACCAGTTGAAGTTATGTGTTGGGGAGATACACAAGTGAAACCAATTGATGCAGAGGATCACGCCATAGGCTTGGTGAAATATGAAAATGGAGCAATTGGCCAATTTGAAGTTAGCTGGACTTTTAGAGGAGGTCTTGATTTGAGAGATGAAGTGATGGGAACAGAAGGGACTATCTGGATAAATTCATTTTTAAGGACTGGATTTGAAATGTTTACTACTGGTAAAGGAAGTAACTATGTAGCAGAAAAAGCAGAATCCGATTCTGGTTGGTTATTTCCTGTAGGGGATGAATTAAATGAACTGGGTTACAATCACATGTTTGCTGATATGTTTAATGCATTAGAAAAAGGAACTACTCCATCTGAAACATTTTATGATGGTTATATAGTGAATGCAATAATTGACGCATCATATAAATCTATTCAGTCTAAAAAATGGGAAAAAATTAACTTAGAAATTTGGAGAGGTAAAGAAGGAGTAAATAAAATTAGTACTTTAGATAGTTACGATGACAATTACTATTTAGTAAAGGAAGAAATAACTCATTATGGAGATAAAAAACTAATATTAAAGGGGAAAAAAGACGGAAAAATTATTGAGAAAATAATTAAAGAATAGATCTTTTTCTTAATAATATTTTATCTGAGTTATTATTCTTATTTATTTTTTTCAACGAAGAAAGCTGGATTCCAAATAGTTGAGATATTTCCCATAGCGACTCATCCTCTCTTCTCAAATAAACTTGGACTTTTCCTTTTTTTCTCTTTCTTGTTAAATAGTATGGAATTCCAGGTACTAATTTTTGATTACTTGATATATCATTAAATGTATAAAATGATTTTTTTGATATATTAAAATCATTTAAATAATTTTCAATATTTCTTGAGGAATCAAAAATAATTGCGGGTAAACCATTTAATAGTAAAGACCTGTTTGATAAAACCTTCAGAATTTTTTCATCTACTTTAGTCAAACTCCTTTGAGAATTATTTTGAGGTAAATTACCATTCCTCGAAAATTCAGATTTACTAAAAATATTTTCCTTATTATCTGGAATCAAGAAAGAATACACTTTATTAAGCGGAATATTGTCAGAATTTATCCAAGAATTAAGTGAAAGTAAATCTTGCTTATCTAGAGATAAATTTTTTGAAAGATCTTCAACTGAATTAAAAGATCTATTGTCATAAATTGTATAATTAGAATTATAATTTTTCTTATCAATAAAATTTTCAAAAGCAATCTTATACCCAATAAATTTTATAATATACCAATGTGTCTCATTGTTAATTTGCATTCTTTTTGATCCGTAAAGCTTAGGATCAACTAACTCTTTTGCTCCACTAAGACCATGGTAATAAGATAGCATTGAAAAAATCCAATTTTCAAAAATAAAATTACTATTCTTAATGTACTTAGATGCAGCCCTTGTAGATGAGACAATATTTTTTCTCTCATCAATGGTATTATTTATAATTAAACCATAATCTTCTGCAGTTTCTTTTTTAAACTGCCAGAAACCTACTGCATTTGATGATGAAACTGCGTCAGAAATTAATGCACTTTCCTGTAAAGCCAAGTATTTAAAATCTTCCGGTAATTCTTCCTCTTGGAGAATTCTTTCTATTATAGGGAAGAATATGTTTATTCTATCAATAAATACTTGAAAATATTTTTTATTTAAATGTAAAGCATCGACTTCATTTTGAATAGTTGGTTTTATTTCATCTGAGATATCCAAAATGATATTATCTATTCTTATTTTATCTGGAACTTTAGGAGAATCCTGTGAAAAGACTTTTAAATAAAATAAAAAGTAAAAAAATGTAATAAAACCTAATCTAATTTTCATTTTTTATGATGATTGTAAGTCCATCCCTAACCGGCAATATCAGTTTGGAGACTTTATTATTACTTTTTATATAATCGTTAAAGTCATTCATATATACGGCAATCTTATCATTTTGATTTCTCTTTACATCAGCTACCTTACCCTTCCATAAAACATTATCAACAATAACTAAACCTCCAATGTTTAGTTTTGGAAAAATCATATCAAAATAATTTTTATAATTTTTTTTATCTGCGTCAATAAAAACCAAATCAATATTCGAGTTAATTTTTGGGATTAGATCTAAAGCATTACCTGTTTTTTGTATTATTTTATTTTTGAAATGAGACTTATTAAAGAATAAAGCAACTTTTTTCTGTAAATCATCATCTTTGTCAATAGTAATAAGTAAACCATCTGAACTTAAGCCTTCAGCAAGACACAAAGCTGAGTAACCTGTATAAGTACCTATTTCTAAAATATTTTTTGGTCTTTTTAATCTAGAAATTAAACTTAAAATTCTACCTTGGAGATGGCCAGAAAGCATTCTGGGAGAATGGACATTTTCTTTAGTAAACTCTGAAATTTCTTTTAGTAGAGGTGATTCTTGATCTGAAAAAAGCTCAACATAATTTTCAATATTTTGATCAATTAAAACCATAATAGCAAATTAAAAATTTATTAACAATTAATGTATCTTTAGACTAAATTATACATTATGAGATACGATATTATAGATAACTCATTATTCAAAAAAAATAGAAAAAATTACTTAGAAAAAGTAGATAGTAAATCAGTATCAGTTTTTATATCAAATGATTTCATGCCAACAAATGCAGATGAAACCTTACAATTTGTTCAAAACACTAACCTTTTTTATCTAACAGGCGTTGATCAAGAAGACACTTTCCTAATAATTGCTCCAAATTTCCCAGATCGAAAAATGAGAGAGATTTTATTTATAAAGGAGACCAGTGAAGAAATCTCTATATGGGAAGGTAATAAATTATCAATTGAAGAAGCTAAAACCATTTCTGGTATAGAAAATGTAATGTGGAATTCTAATTTCGAAACTATTTTAAATTTGATTATTGCTGAATCAGAAAGCATTTATCTAGAAAAAAATGAACATATAAGATCTAATACTAATGTTCAAACTCCTCAAGATAGGTTTATAAAAAAAATAAAAAAAAAATATTCAACCTATCCAATAAAAAGATCATATCCCTTACTCAGTAATCTTAGAATGATAAAAGATAATATTGAAGTTGATCTTATTCAAAAAGCCTGTGATATTACAGAAAATGGATTTAGAAGAGTTTTAAAATATATTAAACCAGATGTATGGGAATATGAAATAGAGGCTGAGTTTATTCATGAATTTATATCAAATAAATCTAAAGGTTTTGCATACCAGCCAATTATTGCATCTGGTATTAATGCTTGCTCTTTGCACTATAACACGAATAATTCAAAATGTAAATCTGGGGATCTAATTTTGATGGATGTTGCAGCAGAATACTCAAATTACAAATCAGATATGACTAGGACTGTTCCTGTAAATGGAAAATTTTCATCAAGACAACTAGAAATTTATCATGCTGTTCTCAATGTGAAGAATGAAGCAACAAAATTATTAAGACCAGGAATAACAATAAATGAATTTCATAAAGAAGTTGGAAAAATCATGGAGAGTGAGCTTATTAAAATCAAGCTTCTTGATAAAAATGATATAAAAAAACAAAACCCTAAAAACCCTTTATTCAAAAAATATTTTATGCATGGAACATCGCATCATCTTGGATTAGATGTTCATGATGTAGGGAACTTTCATGTTAATCTATCCCCAGGTAATATTTTTACTGTCGAACCAGGTATTTATATTAGAGAAGAAAATATTGGAGTAAGGCTTGAAGATAATATATTAGTTGGTGAAAATGAAAATATTAATCTAATGGGTAAAATCCCTATAATTCCAGATGAAATAGAAGATTTAATGAATTAAATTTTTCTAACCAATTGCAACTCTAGTGAACTTATCGACCGTTAAATTTGGTGAAATTGACTTTAGATAAGATTCAACAGTTTGAGAGTTGTCTTTTACAAAGGATTGGCTTAATAAGGTATTTTCTTTGAAAAATTTCTGAAGTTTACCTTCGGCTATTTTCTCAACAATATTTTCAGGTTTACCTTCTTTTAAAGCCTGTTCCTTACCAATTTCAATTTCTTTTTCGATAACAGATTGATCAACTCCGTCTTTATTGAGAGCTATTGGGTTCATTGCAGCAATTTGCATTGCAACATCTTTTCCAGCTGTAATGTAATCAGCAGAATCTGTATTCACTAATGAAACAAGAACACCTAATTTATTTCCAGCATGGATATAAGGAACAATCTTCTCTCCTTCCATAGTCTGAAAATCACTAATTTCAATTTTTTCACCAATTTTTCCAACCAAATTTACAATATGTTGTTCAATAGTTAATGCATTGGATGTAGAGGAAAGAATTTCCTGAATATTTGATAAATTATTAGTAAAAGCAAGATCTAAGATATCATTTGCTAGAGATTGAAATTCTTCATTTTTAGCAACAAAATCAGTTTCACAAGTAAAAGAGAGTATACATGCTTTGTCTTCATTAGAGTTAACTTTAAAAATAACCACGCCTTCTGAAGTTTCTCTATTTGATCTTGCAGCAGATACCTTCTGACCCTTCTTTCTTAATATATCAATTGCCTTTTCAAAATCACCACCAGCTTCAACTAGTGCTTTTTTACAATCCATCATACCTGAACCAGTTTTTTGTCTAAGTTCATTTACTTCCTTCGCAGAAATAGTTACTGACATAATACTTGAAATTTATTTAGTTATTTCTTTTTTTGACTCTTTAATCGACTTCTCAGCTTCTTTTTTTTCCTTTGCCTCTTTCTCAGATGCCTCTTTCTCCTGCTTAATTCTAATCTCTTCTTTAATTTTTTCTCTTTCTTTAAGACCTTCAGATATAGCATCAGAAATATAATCTATAATAATTCTAACAGATGTAAATGAGTCATCATTAGAAGGTATCTCGAAATCTATTTTTGATGGATCAGAATTAGTATCAACCATCCCATAAACAGGAATATTTAATTTTTTAGCTTCCAGAACAGCGATATCTTCATGATTAATGTCTACAATAAAAAGAGCTGCAGGAATTCTATTAAGATTTGATATTCCACCTAATGCCCTCTCTAATTTTTCTTTGTCTCTTGATATCATAAGCCTCTCTTTTTTTGAGAAGTCTTGTGTATAAGTATCTTGACTCTGTAAAGCTTCCAAAGAAGATAGTTTTTTAAGTGATTTTCTAATAGTAGAAAAGTTTGTTAACATACCCCCTAACCATCTCTCCGTGACGAAAGGCATATTCAATTCCTTTGCTTTTTCTGAAACATAGGTTTTAGCTTGTTTTTTTGTTGCTACAAACATTATTTTTCTTCCTGACTTTGCAATATTATGAAGAGATGATGCTGCAGTATATGCACAATCAATTGTTTTATGTAAATCAATTATGTGGATACCATTATTTTCCATGAAAATATACTCTGACATTTTTGGATTCCACTTCCTTGTTAAATGTCCAAAATGTACACCCGCTTTTAATAAATCTTTATGTTCTAATTTTCTAATCATATTAATTATCTCTTAACCCACTGGAATGATCTTCTAGCCTTTTTTCTACCATACTTCTTTCTCTCAACCATTCTAGGGTCTCTAGTTAAAAATCCTTCTTTTTTTAATTGAACTCGAGTCTCTTCATCATTTTTAACTAAAGCTCTAGCAACTGCAAGACGAACAGCTTCAGCTTGTCCTTTAAGTCCTCCACCATAAATATTGACTTTAATATCAAAATTATTTGCAACATCTAAAAGTTTAAGAGGTTGTTCAACTATTAACCTAAGTAATTCAGAAGAAAAATATTTATTTAAATCTTTACCGTTTATAATAAAATTACCCTTGCCAGCTTTCATATATAATCTAGCAACTGATGTTTTTCTTCTTCCTGTAGTATTGATAAGATCCATATTATAATTTAATTTCTATAGGTTTTTGTCCATCATGAGGATGTTTAGAGTCTTCGTAAACAAATAGATTTCTAAATAATTGTCTTCCTAATCTATTTTTAGGCAACATACCTTTAATAGCTTTCTCTATTATAAACTTTGAAGATTTTTTTTCTTTTAACTCATAGGGAGTAGTAATTTTTTGTCCTCCAGGATAACCAGTATGAGAAACATACTTCTTTTCTCTCCATTTATTTCCTGTTAATTTAATTCCATCAGAGTTGACAACTACAACATAGTCACCACAGTCCATGTTAGGCGTAAATGATGGTTTATTTTTTCCTCTTAAAATTTTAGAAATTTCAGAAGATAACCTACCAAGAGTCTTTCCCTCAGCATCAACAAGAAACCAATTTTTTTGAATTGATTCTTTATTTAGATATTGTGTTTTAAAACTTTTTGAATCCATTAATTTTTAAAAAGTGAGCAAAAATAGATTTATTAATAAATAAAAACAACACTTATGGTG
>JAYPDR010000001.1:42753-48299 GCA_038125345.1 Marinoscillum sp.
TTACCTTACTAGTTTCAAGTACTTTTTTTAAAGTTTTTCTTTTTTTTGAACTTGTAGGAGCAAGCTTCAAATTAAAAGAAAAAATAGAACCTTCTCCTAACTTTGACTTTAATTTAATATTTGTTCTATGGCCCTCCAAGATATGTTTAACAATTGCAAGACCTAAGCCTGTCCCTCCTCTTTCTTTTGATCTACTTTTGTCAATTCTATAGAATCTTTCAAAAATTCTTTTCCTATCATTTTTAGGGATACCTATACCTCTATCAATTACTTTTATATTAAAAATTTTTTTTCTTTTCTCACACGCTATAAAAATTATTGAATTTTCATTTGAGTACTTTATACTGTTAGTTATTAAATTTTTTAACACCTGAAATATTCTGTAATAATCAGCTATTACTATCGCTGGTTTATTTGTTTTTATATTTGATTTTATTTTCATTCCTCTAGCTTTTGCCTGAGGTTCTAAAAATTCAATAGTCTCTTTGATTAAATTATGAATATCAAAATTCTCCTTTTTCATTTTAATCTCTCCTGATTCAATCTGAGAAATTGTTAAAAGATCTTTCACAAGTAAATCAAGATAGTCTAAGCTTTTAGCAGCCTTTTTCAAGAACTTTTTTCTTATTTCAATATCTGCATTTGTATTGTCTAGTAAAGTATGCACAAATCCTTGAGCAGCAAAAATTGGAGTTTTAAGCTCATGAGAAACATCTTGAAGAAAATCTCTCCTGAAAGCCTCTAACCTTTTTAATTCATCAATTTCAAGTTGCTTAAGTTTAGCGTAATTGAATATTTTTTCATTAATTCCTTTTAAAGGATCAATAGCTTTTAATAGTGAGGTATCTTCCTTAACTCTACTAAACTCTTTATTTCTAATTTTATCAAATACCTTATAAATCCCAGCTATTCTTTTATCAAAAAGATTTTCTGTAATTATTGCAAATAATATACTAGATGAGAACATAGATAATATTCCTCCAATTATAAGTTTATCAATCTCAACAACTCCTAGAACGAATGCGGTACCTGTAGAAGTTAATGCTACAATAACTCCAAAAAAAACTGATATTAACTTTGAATTACTCACATTCAAAATTAAATTTTAATTTATAAATTACTTAGATAGATTAGTCAAATTTTATAACTCTGCAAATTATAATAATATTTATTTGTTAAAATAATTCTTAACTATTTGATAACATTTAGTTAAATAATAACTGCTAAACAAATAACATTCTGTTAATAATTTACTTATAAACCATTTACATGAGGGATATAGATTTGAAAATTATTTTTTTTTAAATCTTAAATCATTATAAATGAAAAATATATTTAGATTAATTTTTTTAGGTTTATTTATTTTAACTTCTTGTGAAGATGAAATTGAGCCTGCTCCAGTTTTTGATGCACCTAGTGTTTCTTCTTCAGGGGTCACATCCGTTCAAGTAAACAATTCAAATGATATAAGTTTTACTATTTCAACACCAGGTGGGTATGCATCAAGTTCATGGTCTGCATCTGGTGGATCTGCCACTCTTAAATCTGAACCAGGTGCTGGAGAAACTAGTGGAACAATAGTAGCAAGTTTTACCACGGAAAATACAGCAGGTGCTGGTTCTTTAACTTTAACTGTAACAGATACTAAAGGAAAATCTGGTTCTCAGACAGCAGTAATTAACATTACTTCAGAGCCAGTTGTAGAAGAGCCAGAGCCACTAAACCATACTGGAATGATTACAGCAGATGAGACATGGAATGCAGATAGATTTCATATTCTAAACAATAAAGTCGTCGTAAGTGATGGAGTAACTCTTACAATAGAACCTGGCACTATAATTAAAGGATCTGAGGGAACTGGGTCATTAGCTTCTGCTCTTATTATTGCCCAGGGAGGCAAAATTAATGCTATTGGTTCTGCAGACAAACCAATAATTTTTACCTCTACTTCTGATAATATAGAATTAGGAAGCACAATTGGATCAAATTTAACAAGTGATGATAATGGCCTATGGGGAGGATTAATTATTTTAGGAAAAGCTAAAATTTCTGCATCTGATGCTGATGGAAATGACTCTGAAACAGCACAAATTGAAGGTATACCTGGTGATGAAGCGTTTGGAAAATATGGTGGGCTAGATAATGAAGACAATTCTGGTACAATTAAGTATATCTCAATTAGACATGGTGGTTCATTAATCGGAGAAGGAAATGAAATAAATGGTCTTACTTTGGGTGGAGTTGGTAATGGTACTTCAATTTCATATGTTGAAGTAGTTGCTAATAAAGATGATGGCATTGAGTTCTTTGGTGGAAGTGTAAACTGTGATTATTGTTTAGTAACTCATCATAATGATGATGGTTTAGATATTGATCAATCTTATTCAGGATCAATAACAAATTCCTTAGTAATTCAAGGACCTGGTTCTGATCATGCATTAGAAATCGATGGACCAGAAGGAACTATGGAAGCGGGATATACTCTTGATGGGATAACTCTTATTGGATCAGGACTACCTACAAAAGGTGAGATTGCTGACTTTAGAAAATCAGCATTAGGTAATAATTTAAATATTTTTGTTTATAACTTCCCCGCAGGAGATGATGGAGATATTTCATTAAGCTCTGGGTCAGATATTACATATGGTGATGGAAATAACTCATTAAGATTTGATAATTGGAAAATTATTCTTAATTCTTTAGATGATAACATTTTAAATATTATGCCTAAAATAGGAGGTGTAAGAACAATGATAAAAAACACTAGCGGTGAAGATGCTGCATCTGCAGTAACTTCTGGAACTGTAGTTGTTGATGTTTCAGCCTTTAGTTGGACATGGTCATCTGCGAATGAATTATTTAATTAATAATATCTTAATAAAAAATTAGCTCGGTATAGTCCGAGCTAATTTAATTTTGCAAAGCTATGAAAATAAAAATCTATATCATTTTCATATTTTTTTTTAGTAATTTTTCTGCATTATCTCAAAAAGGAATATTAAGAGGAAATCTTAAAGATAAATCAACTCAAGAAGGTTTACCTTTTGCAAATGTCATAATTAAAGAAATAGGAACTGGGACAACCACAGATTTTGAAGGGAATTATAATATTGAAATTAATGAAGGAGAATACTCAATTGAGTTTTCATATGTTGGGTATGAAACAATATTAATTACAAATGTTAAAATTGAAAATAGTTTAATTACTCCTCTTTCTGCTAGTCTTGACTATGAGTCTGAGTTACTTGAAAGTGTTGTTGTTACTGCTCAACAAATTAATGATAGTGAAGCTGCAATACTTAGCGTTCAAAGAAAGTCTCCAAATCTTTTAGATGGAATTTCATCAGAAAATTTCAAAAAAATTGGAGACAGCGATGCAGCATCAGCAGTCAAAAGAGTTCCAGGGGTTTCTATTCAGGATGGAAAATATGTATACGTTAGAGGTCTAGGTGACAGATACTCAAAAACCATTTTAAATGGCTTAGATATACCAGGGCTTGATCCAGATAGAAATAGTATTCAAATGGATATTTTTCCAACAAATCTCATTAAAAATGTAATAATTTTAAAATCTTCATCTGCTGACATTCCTGCTGACTTTACAGGGGGTTTAATTGATATAGAAACAATTGATTTCCCTGAAGAAAAAAATTTTTCTTTAAGTATGAGTGGATCTTATAACCCCAGCATGCATTTTAAATCAAATTTTCCCGTCTACAAAGGAGGCAAATTTGATTGGCTTGGGATGGATGATGGATCAAGAGAATTACCAATTGATAAAAATTTAGATATTCCTAGCACTGTGGATAGTAAAAGTGAACTTACAACTTTAACAAAAGCATTTAATCCTACCCTTTCGTCAAAAATTGGAAAAAGTCTTATGAACCTTGGGATTGGTATCACCTACGGAAATCAATACATACTGAAGTCCGGAAACAGCATAGGCATTATTGGAACATTTCATATTAAAAATGATTACACATTTTATGAAAAATTTGAAAACTATTGGATGAGAAAAGATCTTGATGCAAATGAAAATAACTTAGTTATTGACAGATATCAAATTGGGAGTCTAGGTAAAAAAGATGCATTTTTAAGTGGATTATTTGGCGTTGCATTTAAGACAAAACAATCAAAATATAAACTAAATCTTTTGCACCTTCAGAATGGAGAGTCTAGATCTGGTAAATTCTATCAAGAATATCTTTGGGAAAATTCAGTTCAACTCTATAAAGACAATTTAGAATTCACACAAAGACAAATCACAAATGCACTAGTCGAAGGAAATCACTCTAACTCTGACGCATCATTTCTTTTTAATTGGAAACTCTCTCCAACAATATCAAAAGTAACTGATCCAGATCTCAGGCTTACTCCTTTTAGATGGGATGAGGACAGATTTTCTATTGAACCTAGTGAATCAGGAGACCCTACAAGAATTTGGAGATACCTTGATGAAGTCAACCTAACTGGGAAAATAGATCTAATTAAATCTTACTCTTTTCTAAATAATGAGGCAAAACTAAAATTTGGCTCATATTTTTCTTATAAAGAAAGAGATTTTGAAGTTCTTAATTATAGAATATATATTAGAAAAGGATATTTATATAATTGGACTGGAGAAGCAGATGAAATTCTTGAAGAACAAAATTTATGGACATTGCAATCCGGTAAAGGAAGTTATATAAATGGAAACTATGAAATTTCAAATACTTATAATGCAAGACAAGAAAATCTATCATTTTACTTATCAAATGAATTTTCGATCTCAAATAAGTTAAGAAGCATTATTGGTCTAAGAGCAGAAAAATATAATTTAAATTATACTGGACAAACTCAACAAGCAGACATTGTATATAATGATGAAAACCTATTAAATGATTTTAATTTATTCCCTTCTTTAAATGTAATTTATAACGCAAAGGAAATGTCTAATATAAGATTTTCATTTTCTAGAACAATTGCGAGACCATCTTTTAAAGAAAAATCTATTGCTCAAATATTTGATCCTGTAACTTCAACAACTTTTATTGGAAATATAAATATTTTACCAACTACAATATACAATTACGATTTAAGGTGGGAATTTTTTCAAGAAAAAGCTCAAATGTATTCATTAAGTATTTTTTATAAAGATTTTACAAATCCTATTGAACTTGTAGTTTTTAATGGAGCAAATCCAAATGATTATACTCCAAAAAATGTAGATAACGCAACTGTTTATGGTCTCGAAATAGAATTTAGAAAAAATTTAAATTTCATTTCTGAATCTCTCTCAAATTTTAAAATGAATTTTAATACATCATTAATTAAATCTATAGAGGAAATGGATCAGAAAGAATATGAAGGAAGGTTAAGATCTGCAAGATTTAATGAAATTGTTGAAAACAGAAGAGTGTTACAAGGACAGTCCCCATTTTTAGTCAATTTAGGTTTGAGTTATGTATCCATAAATGGTGACTTAGATGGTTCCTTAAATTATAATGTACAAGGAAAAACTTTGCAAATAGTTGGAATTAATTATGTTCCTGACGTCTATACTGAGC
>JAYPDR010000002.1:0-10035 GCA_038125345.1 Marinoscillum sp.
AAAAATTACTAAAAGTCCCACTTAAACCAGCAGTTAAAACAAAAAATACCATTATGGTACCATGCATAGTAATAAGAGCTAAGTATACTTCAGGGTCGATCTTTCCTTGGGGTGTTAACCAGTTTCCGATTATAGGGCTAAGTGCAGTAAGATCTAAATCTGGAAAACCAAGTTGAATTCTAAATAAAGATGACAATGCACCCCCAATTATTGCCCAAAATATTCCTGAAATTAAAAACTGTTTTGCAATAACTTTGTGATCCTCACTAAAAATATATTTAGTAATGAAGCTTTGATTATGATCATGATCATGGTCATGATGAGCTTCAGGTTTTGAAATTTGTTTTTTAGTTATTGATTTAGTGATACCCATAATTAGTCATTTAATACGGCTACATCCGTAGAATTGTTTTTAACAAAATTTGAATAATAGTCTGGATTTTTTTCTATCCAAGACTGTTGAGAGTTTTTCCATTTAATATATTCCCATTCTTCAACTACAACAACAGTATGCTTCATGGAGAAATGAGCTCGTCCACAAATTTTATTACATACTATCTCATAGTTAAAATTCTCATTGCCAGTTTCTAGTCTCATCTCCTCAGTAGTTTTAGAAGGAACAAACCACATTTGAGTGGGCATTCCTGGTACAGCATTCATTTGAGATCTCATATATGGTAAATAAACACTATGAATAACATCTCTAGCTCTAATTTTAAATACTACAGGTTTACCTTTAGGTATATATATTTCACGAGGCATGAAATCATCTAATGAAGATGAATCTGAGAAATCAATTCCAACAATATTTTCAACATCGATTAGTTTATAATTATATTTTCCAAGAGTATTATCAGGACCAGGGTATCTTGAAGCCCAAGCAAACTGATAGCCAACAACCTCAATTACTTCAGCATCTTCAGGTGGAGGGCCCATTATTTTATTCCATTTAACTAGACCCCAACCAATTAGACCTACTAGTACAATTGCAGGAATAACTGTCCAAATAATTTCTAGTTTATGATTATCAGGATAAAATTGAGCTTTTCTCTTCTGATTAAATCTATATTTATAACCAAAATAGAACATCACTATTTGAGTCAAAATAAATACTGTAAAAGTTATAGCAGTTGTTGTCCAAAAAAGAACTTCTATCTCAGGAGCATGCTCCGATGCCATAGGTAAAAAGTAATTATCAAATTGATCGTAAGAATACCATAGAATTCCAATGATAGATACAATTAGAAAAATCACTCCAGAAAGGGCATTAAAATTATTATTTCCATCTTCAAAAGAAGCTGAAATTCTTTTTTTAGTGATATTTAATATTTCAGATGATCTGAAAAATAAAAAAATAGCAATAAGTGATAAAACAATAATTAATCCTAAAAAAATATTCATAAAGTAAAATTAAATATCATGATGTAAACTTTCTTCTAACATAGGATGATTTTTTGCAACTAAAGGCAATTTTGTTAATCCAGAAAGTACTACATACAAAAATGCAGATAAGTAAATCATTAATATTCCTATTTCTAAGAAACCAAATCCACCATTACTTTTCAAAACTCCAGGAGTTATCATTAGGTAGAAATCAAGAAAATGACCAAATAAGACAACTGGGGCAGCAATCTTTAGGAATCTAGTATATCTCTTACTTGCTCTTGTCATTAAAAATAGAAAAGGGAAAAAGAAATTTAAAATGAGATTAATTACAAAAAATGGAAAATAAATATCACTTTCTAATCTTTCAACAAAATAAATAGTCTCTTCAGGAATATTAGCATAATAAATCAATAAAAATTGTGAAAACCATATATAAGTCCAGAATACACTGAAGGCAAAAACAAATTTTCCAAGATCATGAAGAACGCTATGATTAATAAATGTTAAATATCCATTATCTCTTAATAACACTACTAAGTAAGCAATAAATGCTAAAGCAGAAACCCACCAACTAGCAAAAACATACCAACCAAACATTGTACTAAACCAATGTGTGTCAATTGATAGAACCCAATCCCAAGCAGCAACTGATTGAGAAAAGGCGTAGAATACAACGAATACTACAGATATTGTAAACAGTTTTTTCCAAGGTAATTCACCACCCTCAATGTCTTCCTTCTTTGTATACTTGATAATTAATGTATAAAGAAAATACCAAATACCAATAAAAACTATCATTCTAGATAAATAAAATGGGAGATTAAGATAAGCTTGTTTACCAGCAATTATATAATCGTATCTAGGATCATTTATATCATAAAGATATTCATGAGTCCAATGAAAAATATCATGATTAGTAAATAGAAATGTTACTAATAATAATATTCCACCTATTGGCATCCACCTTCCTATTGCGATAGGAACTCTAATCAACCCAGCAGACCAACCTGCTTGAGCAGCATACTGAATTGCAACAAAAAAAATTGCAGAAATAGATATTCCAAAAAAATAAATATTATTTATCCATAAATTAGAAAATACTCTCTGATACCAATGAAATTCAGAGTGAGATGAAGTAGCTACATCTTGTATTATCTCGTGGCCATGAGATGAATTCATTACCATGTATACACCTAATAATGAAAGGATCAGTCCTCCTAAGAAAAGATACAGTAAGTTTTTCTTAGCATCTAAACTAAAAGTAAATTTTTCTACCATATTCATTGTTTTTGAAGGGTTTGAACATATTTAACTATTTTCCATCTATCCTCAACGGAAATTTGAGATCCATGTCCCCACATTCTACCTTTTCCATGCGTTATTACATGAAAAATATGGCCTTCTGGTCTATCTTTAACAGCTCTTGAATTATAAGCTGTAACACCTTTATAAACTTTACCCACTAAGCCATCTCCCATTCCTTTGTTACCATGGCAATGTATACAATATCTCTCATATAGAACTTTAGCTTCTTTTAATACTTCTTCATTTGTTTCAATAGGATTTTTGAGTTTTGCCGCCAACTCTAAACTATCTTTGTGAATTCTATAAGGCAGATATTTATCCCTTTTTACCGTATTTTCAACAGGCTCAATCATTGTCATTTCGTAAGGATTGTAAGGGTTAGAGTTATAAAACTCTCCATGACCATCATCAGGATTAGAATCTAGCCAACTACCTATCTCTTTATCTTTTACTTGAGATAATGGTTCGTAAGGAACAGAATGATACATATTTGGAGCATATTCTACTCCAGGATAATCTTCTTTAGCAGAACAAGATATAAGGAAAGATAAAATCAATAAATTATAAAATATATTTTTCATTATTTCATTATTTTTTCATTGGTTTCAGATGCTCCAGAACTTTTAAGAAGCTTTGTGATTTTGTCTTTAGAAATTAAGTTATTAGACAAATCAATTGCCATAACGTGTTTATCATCTGTAGACCTAAGATCAAATGTTTTTGGCTTTCCCCAAGGTTTTAAATCAGAAATAACTAAAAAAGTACCAACCATTCCAAAAGCTGAAAGTAATACTGTCATTTCAAAAGTAACAGGAATAAATACTGGCAATGGAAGAAAGTCTTTACCACCAATTATCATAGGCCAGTCTATTGTCATCATTCCAATCATCATAGTTAGAGCAAGACAAGTTCCTAAAAAACCAAAACAGAATGCAGCAATAGATAATCTTGATCTTTTATACCCTAGTCTAGACTCAATTCCATGTACAGGGAAAGGAGAGTAAACCTCATGAATTTTAATACCATTATCTCTAATATTGGTAATTGCGTTGAGTAATACATCCTCATCTTCAAAAATACCTAACAAATAATTTTTACTTTTATCACTCATTATTTTGTCTTAATTTTTTCACCAGTATGTTTTAAGATACTTTTTACTTCAGCCATGTTAATTACTGGAAAATATTTTGAAAATAATAAATAAGCAGTAAAAAAGAACCCAAAAGAAAAAAGATACATTCCAACATCATACATTGTTGGATAAAACATAGCCCAACTAGATGGGAGAAAATCTCTGTGAAGAGATGTGACTATAATGACAAATCTCTCAAACCACATACCTATATTAACAATTATTGAAATAATAAATGTTGCAGCTATGTTAGTTCTAATTTTTTTGAACCAAAATAGCTGTGGAGATATAACATTACATGTCATCATAGACCAATATGCCCACCAGTATGGACCTGTAACTCTGTTATAGAATGCATATTGTTCATATTCTACCCCAGAATACCATGCCATAAAAAGTTCTGTTAAGTATGCTATTCCAACAATTGATCCAGTAACAATAATTACAATATTCATTAACTCGAGATGCTTTATGGTGATGTAATCTTCCAACTTATAAACTTTTCTCGTGATAATTAATAAAGTAAGAACCATTGCAAAACCAGAAAAAATTGCTCCAGCAACAAAATATGGTGGAAAAATTGTAGTGTGCCATCCAGGTATAACAGATGTAGCAAAATCCATAGATACAATTGTATGGACAGATAAAACTAATGGAGTAGCTAAACCTGCTAATACAAGTGAAACTGTTTCATATCTAGACCAAGTTTTAGCAGCACCATCCCAACCAAAGCTAAGAGCTCCATAAACTGAGGCTGAAATTTTTCTACCTGCTTTAATAGCTCTATCTCTAATGGTAGCAAAATCAGGAATTAGACCAATATACCAAAACACAAGAGATACTGAGAAATAGGTAGAGATAGCAAAAACATCCCATAATAAAGGGCTAGCAAAGTTAACCCATAACGATCCATAAGTATTAGGAAGAGGTAATACCCAAACTAAGCCAATCCATAATCTCCCCATGTGAAGAAGAGGAAACATAGCTGCACAAATTACAGCAAAAATTGTCATAGCCTCAGCTGATCTATTAATTGACATTCTCCACCTTTGCCTGAAAAGTAAAAGTATGGCAGAAATTAAAGTTCCAGCATGACCAATACCTACCCACCAAACAAAGTTAGTAATGTCCCAAGCCCAGTTTACTGTTTTATTTAGTCCCCACATCCCTATTCCATCCCATAAGGTCCTATATACTGCATATGCACCAATTCCTAAAATAACGGAAGAAATTCCAAGAGCAACAAACCATGATATAGAAGGTTTTTCCTCTACTCTACCTGAAATATCATTAGATACATCACTAAGAGTTTTACCTCCAGTGATTAATGGCTTTCTTAATTTAGATTCTATGTGCATTATACTTTCTTTTTATTTCTTACTTTTCTCAGGTACCATACATTAGGACTAACTCTAAGTTCATCAAGAACTGCATACGCTCTTTCTTCTTCAAGCTTTAAAGTAGTCTTATCAATATTTTTAATTTTTAGAGTATTACTTATTTTACTACTATTATTCTTTACATCACCAAAAGTAATTGCATCAGTTGGACATGCAGTGCCACAAGCAACTGAAATATCATTATCTACAAGATTTCTTCGCTCTTTTTTAGCTGTCAATTTTCCTTCTTGAAGTCTTTGTACACAGAAAGAGCATTTTTCCATAACACCTCGTGATCTGACAGTAACATCAGGATTTAAAACCATCTTACCTAAATCATTATTCATAGAAATATTCTCATCAAATTGAGAATTATCATGATACTTAAACCAATTAAATCTTCTTACTTTATAAGGACAGTTATTTGCGCAATATCTAGTCCCAATACATCTGTTGTAAGTCATCTGATTTAAGCCCTCAGTACTATGAGTTGTAGCAGCAACAGGGCATACAGTCTCACAAGGGGCGTTATTACAATGTTGGCACATCATTGGTTGGAATGTTACATCAGGATTTTCAGCTGCATTTTCAAGTCCTTGTAAATCATGAACGTCAGCATCACTAGAATAATATCTATCAATCCTAATCCAAGACATTTCTCTTCTATTAAGGACTTCTTCCTTACCAACTACTGGAATATTATTTTCAACTTGACATGCGACTGTACATGCTCCACAACCTGTACATGCATTTAAGTCAATACTCATAACCCAGTGGTGATTAGGGTATTCATGGCCATCCCAAAGAGTCACATCCTCAGGTTTTTTATATCCTTCACTAGTTGCAACTTTAAATTGATATTTTCCTGAATAAGGGTCTTTCTGATAAGCATCTAATGTTGTTTCCTGAATTACGCTTTCTCTAGCCATTATTGTTTCATGGGTTTGCGTTTGAGCAACTTTATATTTCTTCTCGGTGTTGTTTATTTTAACACCTAACACTGTTAAATTTTGTGATTCAATATTTTTTTCTAAAAGTTCAAAAGCATTTACTCCTACATTGTCTCCGACAGGCCCGGATAGCTTCCTTCCGTATCCCATAGCTAGTCCAAGAGTACCTTCAGCTTGACCTGGTTGAACTATGACAGGAATTTCAAGAGAATTATTATCTGAAACAACATTCACAAGACTAGCGGACATGGTATCAGGATCGTTCTTTATATCAAATTTTTTTGCATCCTTAGGATTCATTGAAATATAGTTATCCCAGCAAACTTTAGAAATAGGATCTGGCATTTCATGCAACCATGGATTATTAGCCTGAACTCCATCACCTATACTGGAATTTTGATAAATATTAATTTCAAAGCCATCAATTGATTTAATTGAGTTAATAACATCTCTAACACCATTTAAAGTATTTTGAGTATTTATTTTAGGAAATAATTTTTTATTAGATGAAACAAATTCTCCTACTCCGTCTCTTATTAATCTATCCCAAAATATTTGGAAAGGTTCAGAAGAACTAGTTGTTTTTTGTTTCTCTTTCCAATTTGATTTTAATAAATCAAAATAATTATTTTTCGAATCAGACCATCTTAAAAATGAATCCTGAGCTTGTCTTGTATCAAAAATATTTTTTATTGTTGGTTGACTAAAACTATATGAGTTATTTACCGGCTCAAAATCATTCCAGGATTCTAAAAAATGTGAGTCAGGAGCAATAACATTACATAAAATAGAAGTTTCATCAATTCTATCTGAAGTAGATACTCTTAATGGAATCTTAGACAAATTATCTTTCAATTCTGAGGTGAGATAATGATCATAGATCGGATTACAATTCAAGAAAATTACAGCATCAACTTTATTGTTATTAACATCTTTAGCAAAATCCATCATCTCAGAGTCTGAACCATTTCTGATATTGTAGAAATTATTTATATCAATAGTATTTCCATAATTATCTAACATCATGTTTATCATATTTACTAAAGATTGAACATGTTTTTCATTAGAGTTAGATATTAAAACTGATGCGCCTTTATTTTCAATTAGTTCATCAGCTATTGAATTAAGAATGTCGGTTTTTACCTGGTTATATGATGAATTACTCATCCACTCTGAAGAATCAAAAGAATTATTATTTATTTTTTTTGAAAGGATATTGTATAGTTCTAATATATATAATGGAAAATGAGATGATTTTATTGGAATTCTATGATCTGCATTTGCACCAGTCAAAGAAAGATTAGACTCAAAACAATAAAGTCTAGACATTTTTCTATTATCTGCATTTACTTTTCTAGTTTGAGCAAACTGTTTGTTAAATAAAGAACTATTAAATGAAGCTCCTAAAAAATCATATCCAAAACTTACAATAGTTTTTGCTTTAGAAAAATCATATGTAGGAAGTTTTCTTAAATTAAAATGTTCTTGATTTGCGTTTAGCATCCCATCATAAGACAGTGAATCATATTCAACATGCTTTCCATTGTATTTTCTGAGAAAATCATTAATAACACCTCTTGTTGAGGGACTAGAAATAGAGTTACTTATTATATAAGTATTTTTAGATTTTTGAAGATTTTCTGACACAAACTTATCAATTTCAGTCCAGTTTGCTTCTTTATTACTAAGCATCGGGCCCTTTAATCTCTGTTTATCATATAATGTGAGAACTGATGACTCAACTCTAGGAGTTGTTCCACCTCCACTAACTTTTGAGTAATTATTTCCATCAATTTTTATAGGTCTACCCTCTCTAGTTTTTACAACTATGCTACTATAATCACTTCCCATAGTGTATGAAGAAGCGTAATAGTTGGGTATAGATGGGTCAATATCAACAGGTTTATTTACGTAAGGAATAGCTTTTTTAACAGGTGCATCACATGCTGCTAAAGAAGCAGCAGCAATTCCGAAACCCATCATTTTCAGAAAATCTCTTCTTGAATTATCAGAAGACCCACTAATTGGCAGAAACTCAGGAAACTCATTCTGAGAATTTTTAACAAAACTCGAGTCATTTTTTAATTGCTCAATTCCTTTCCAATATGTTTTCTTTTCTATACTCATACATTAATAATGACATTTTGAACATTCTAACCCTCCAATATCTTCGACTTTCATTGGCTTCTTAGATGAACTTTTATGAAGTTCAACTAATTTATTATAATAATCATTTCCTTTTGAGCTTACTTCAGTCTCTCTATGACAATTAATACACCAACCCATAGTTAACTCTGAATATTGATAAACTACATCCATCTCCTCAATAGGACCGTGACATGTTGCACATTCTAATCCACCAACAGCTACATGCTGTGAGTGATTAAAATACGCTAAATCTGGTAGATTATGTACTCTAATCCATTCTATTGGTTTATTCTCCTCATAGGCGGTTAATATTTTCTGAATTTCAGGCTTATCTGTATTTATTGCATTATGGCAATTCATACAAATATTTACAGATGGAATATTAGCAGACTTAGAAATATTAACTCCTGTATGACAATAATTACAATCTATTTCATATTGCCCAGCATGGATTTTATGAGAAAATGCAATTGGCTGAGTTGGCTGATAATTTTGCTGAACTCCAACTGTGTATAATCCATCAATACATGATTTAACAAATATACCAATGAATAGAAATGAGGTAATTCCCACAAATCTATTACTTCTAAGAAATTCTTTTATATTAAATTTAGACTCAACTATATCCTTATCATCTTCATCTAATGCCTTACCTTCTTTTAAAAGAACATATTTTTTAGATAAATTGGTGAACCTAAACAGGACAAATATTATTACAAGAAGCAATAAAATGTTGAGTCCTAATGAAAAATAAAAATTATCAGAAGAAATACTTGATTCTCCACTGACTGATTCAGCATCTCCTGAAACTTCTGCAACAACTTGAACATCTTTAGAAGATTCATTTTTTATATAGGTTAAAATTGAATTTAATTCATCATCAGAAAAGTCAAATGAGGTCATAAGAGTTTTATTATACTCATTGTAGAGATTTACTGCATATTCATCTCCACTTTTAATAACTCTTTGTGAATTTTTAATGAATGCATAGATCCACTCATCTGATCTTCTCTCATGTACATCTCTAAGAGCAGGACCAATAACCACTTCATTTATAGCATGACAAACAGTGCAATTTCCTTTAAAAAGATTCTCACCATTTTTCACAACTGATTCATCATACTCTGAAGGTGAATCTTGAGAGAAAAGAGAACTAGAAGAGAAAAGTATTAAGAATAAAAAGAGAACAATTTTTAATATAAAAAATTGGAAAAAATTAACAAAACTTTTATAAAATTTTGAATGCATTTAAGCAACTTATTTTAAAATTGGAACAAATGTAACATCCGAAAAATTAACTTCAAAAAATAATTAAAAGATGTTTTAATTTAGAATCAATCTAAATAGTTAATCGTATGAATTAACTTTTAAATCATTTTCTTTGATTATTCTTCTTAAAATTTTTCCAACATTTGATTTAGGAAGTTCATCTATAAAACCAATATGTTTTGGACACTTATAATTAGTAAGTTTTTCTTTACAGTAAGACTTAATTTCATCAGCAGTCAAAGAAGAGTCTTTTTTTACTATTACAGCTTTTACTGCTTCTGTTGTTTTTTTGTCAGGAACACCAATAACACCAACCTCTAATACTTTAGGATGTGATGAAATTATATGCTCAACCTCATTAGGATATACATTAAATCCAGAAACAAGAACCATCTCTTTTTTTCTATCTACAATTTTAATGAATCCATCATTATCAATAACTCCAATATCTCCTGTATAAAGCCAA
>JAYPDR010000002.1:10045-42929 GCA_038125345.1 Marinoscillum sp.
CCATCCTTTTTTTATAATCTCTTTGGTGTCTTCCTCTCTTTTCCAATAACCCTCCATAACTTGTGGACCAGAAACACAAATTTCTCCCCTTTCTCCAACTTTGACCTCTGACCCATCATCACCAATTAATTTAATATCAGTCTTTGGAATAGGAAGACCTATTGTTCCTATTTTATTAGTACCATCTAAAGGGTTGATAGTTACAACAGGAGATGTTTCAGTTAATCCATATCCTTCAACCAAAGGACAACCAGTAATAGTCTTCCATGTATTTGCTACACTATCCTGGACAGCCATACCTCCTCCAAAAGCAACTTTTAAATTTTCAAAATTCAGTTGACTAAATTTTTTATTATTTAACAATCCATTAAATAAAGTATTTACACCTGTTATAATAGAAAACTTATATTTAGATAATTCTTTAATAAAGCCATCCATATCTCTTGGGTTTGTAATCAATATGTTTCTAGCTCCATACTTAAACATTACAAGAGCATTACAAACCAAAGCAAATATATGATAGAGAGGAAGAGCAGTGATTACAATCTCTTTCTTTTCCTTAAGCATAATATCCATCCAAGATGATACTTGAATAACATTAGAAACTACATTTCTGTGAGATAACATTGCTCCTTTTGAAACACCAGTTGTCCCTCCAGTATACTGAAGAAAGGCAATATCTTCAGATTTTATTTGAACTTGATTATAATTATACTGACTCCCCTTTTGAAGAGCATCTTTAAAAGAATGGTGAGAAGGAAGAGAATATTTTGGAACCATTTTCTTAATATTTTTAACAACGAAATTTACAATTGCTCCTTTGAAAGTTCCGAGCATATCGCCCATGTTAGAAATAATTACATGTTCAATGTTAGTATCTTCAATAATTTTTTCAAGATTGTGAGCAAAATTTGATAGAATGAGAATTGCTTTACATCCAGAATCTTTAAACTGATGCCTCATTTCATCTGGGGTATAGAGGGGATTCGTGTTCACAACTATTATTCCTGAACGAATTGCACCAAATAAAGCAATTGGGTATTGCAGTACGTTAGGGGACTGAATAGCTAGCCTATCACCTTTCTTTAATTTTAATACTTCTGTAAGAAAATTTGAAAAGTTTTTAGATAAGTTGTTTAACTCATTGTATGATATGGATTTACCCATATTCTCAAAAGCAATTTCATTCGAATATTTGTCAAATCCTTCATTAAATAAATCAATAAAAGATGAATATTTATTAAAATCAACATCATTTATTACCCCAGAAGGATAATTTTTTTCCCAGATTTTTTCCATTATATAATATGAGTAGTTAGTTAGAAACTCAACCTAAAATAGAAATTATTTTATAAAAAAAGAAAGGGGACACCTATAAAGATATCCCCAGTAAACAACATTAACCCAAAAATGATTGCTCGAATATATCAATAAACTTTAATTATTCTATTATTTCTCTTATATTTTAAAATATTTTTTCTAAAATTTTTAAATTTTAAATATATCTTCATCTTTATTGAAATTTTTATAAGATATAGGTTTAATAATGAAAACAAATTACCAAATAGATAACATTGACATTAAAATATTAGATTTATTATCTAAAAATGCTAAAATGCCATACTCAGAAGTAGCAAAAAAAGTATTCGTATCTGGAGGAACAGTGCATGTGAGAATGAGAAAGCTTGAGAAGATGGGTATTGTTCGAGGATCTAAACTCGACATTGATTACACTAAATTAGGATATAATATAACATGCTATATGGGAATATATCTTGAAAAAAGCTTCTTATATAGAGACGCTGTGAAAGCTCTTAAAAATGTACCAGAAGTAGTAGAGATTCATGCTATTACTGGCCAGTACACTATTTTTATTAAAATTCTCTGTAAAGACACTCCTCATCTTAGACAAATTCTTGATACAAAAATTCATAAGGTACGAGGAATAACAAGAACAGAATCTTTCATGTCTATTGAAGAAACTTTGAAAGAAGGTTTAACGTTAAATTGACCGTTTAGAGCATTTTTATTCGTTTTACTGAAAAATCTGTGCTAAATTTGCATCATAAAATTTTTAATGAGTAAAGACGACAAAATCTTAAAAGAATTTACTTCAAAAGAATACGAGCATGGTTGGTCTGTAGATTTTGAGGTTGATCAAGCTCCGAAAGGTTTAAATGAGGAAATAATTAAATTAATCTCTCATAAAAAAGAAGAACCTTCTTGGCTACTTAATTGGAGGCTAGATGCTTACGAAAATTTTAAAAAAATGAATGAACCAGACTGGTCAAATCTAAAAATTCCTAAAATTGACTATCAAGACATTTCTTACTATTCAGCACCAAAAAAGAAAAAAATGCTTAATTCAATTGATGAAGTAGATCCAGAGTTAATCAAGACATTTGAAAAACTAGGCATTTCTCTCCAAGAACAAAAAAGATTAAGTGGAGTTGCAGTTGATGCAGTTATTGATTCAGTATCTATTGGGACAACATTTAAAGAAAAGTTAAGTGAGCTCGGAATAATTTTCTGCTCATTCTCTGATGCAGTTAAAGAACACCCAGACCTAGTTAAAAAACATCTCGGAAAAGTTGTTCCATCTAACGACAATTATTTTGCCTGCTTAAATTCTGCTGTTTTTTCAGATGGTTCGTTTTGCTATATACCTAAAGGAGTGAGATGTCCAATGGAGCTATCTACTTATTTTCGAATAAACGCTTCTAATACCGGACAATTTGAGAGAACATTAATAATTGCTGACGAGGGCTCATACGTAAGTTATTTAGAAGGCTGCACTGCTCCTATGAGAGATGAAAATCAGTTACATGCTGCAGTAGTAGAGATTCATGCTGAAAAAGATGCAGAAGTAAAATACTCGACAGTACAAAACTGGTACCCTGGAGATAAAGAAGGAAAAGGTGGTATTTATAATTTTGTTACTAAAAGAGGAATATGTAATGGAAATAATTCTAAAATTAGTTGGACACAAGTAGAAACTGGGTCTGCAATTACTTGGAAATACCCTTCCTGTATTTTAAAAGGTGATCACTCAGTTGGAGAGTTCTACTCAGTTGCTGTTACTAATAATTATCAACAAGCTGATACTGGAACTAAAATGATCCATATAGGAAAAAACACTAAATCTAAAATCATTTCTAAGGGAATTTCTGCTGGTTTCTCTCAAAACAGTTACAGAGGGCAGGTTAATGTGATGAAAAGAGCAAAAAATTCAAGAAATTTTTCACAATGTGATTCACTTCTATTAGGAAATAACTGCGGTGCTCATACATTCCCATACATTGATATTGAAAATAAGTCTTCAATGGTAGAGCATGAAGCTACTACATCTAAAATTGGTGAAGACCAAATTTTTTATTGCTTACAGAGAGGTATAGACGAAGAAAATGCTATTGCTCTAATTGTAAATGGATATGCCAAAGAGGTATTAAAACAACTTCCTATGGAATTCTCTGTTGAAGCTCAAAAACTGTTATCACTAACCTTAGAGGGAAGTGTTGGGTAATTTAAAATATTTATTATGTTAGAAATAAAAAACCTCCACGCATCAATAGAAGATAAGGGCATACTTAAAGGGCTTAATCTTAAAGTAAATGCTGGTGAAGTTCATGCAATAATGGGACCAAATGGATCTGGTAAGAGCACTTTAGCTTCTGTTATTGCAGGCAGAGAAGAGTACAAGGTTACCGAAGGAGAGATAAATTATTTTGGAAAAGAAATTTCTGAACTTAGCCCTGATGAGAGAGCAAGAGAAGGAATTTTTCTTGCCTTTCAGTATCCAGTGGAGATACCAGGAGTATCTACAACAAACTTTATCAAAACTGCAGTGAATCAAGTTAGAGAACACAAAGGTCAAAAGCCTTTAGATGCAGTTTCTTTCTTAAAAGTTATGAAAGAAAAAATGAAACTGGTTAATATAAAACAAGAGTTATTAAGTAGATCAATTAATGAAGGATTTTCAGGAGGTGAAAAAAAAAGAAATGAAATTTTTCAAATGGCTATGTTGGAACCAAAGCTATCAATTCTAGATGAAACTGATTCAGGGCTTGACATTGACGCACTTAAAATAGTTTCAAGAGGTGTAAATGCACTTAGAAGTAAAGATAATGCTACAGTAGTTGTTACTCACTACCAAAGACTCCTAGATTATATAGTACCTGACTTTGTTCATGTGCTGATGGAAGGAAAAATTGTGAAATCTGGAGATAAAAATCTTGCATTAGAGTTAGAAGAAAAAGGATACGACTGGATTAAAGTCAAAAATTGATATGTTAGATTCTATTAATATAACAGAGTCTCTCTCAAGGGAGAAGGATTCTAAGCTAAAGGAAATTAAAAATAACATTCATAGATCTTTACCTTCTGTCTATTCAAGATATAAAGAGGAATATAAATTCACTCCTTTTTTTAGACGATTACAAAAAAAATTTGATAGTCTTTCTCCTGAACCCACTAAAGAAATTGATTCCAAGAATTTTGAAAAAATCCTTTCCACATATGATTCATTTAGGTTAGTAATTGTCAATGGAACTTATGTTAAAGAACTTTCAAATCTACCAAAAGAGTTAAATGTTTCATCATACAATAAGTTATCAAATGAAGAAAAAGAAAATTTTTTAAACTTTTACACTCAAAGTGATGACTCAAATAATGATATATTTTCTTCTATAAATCTTATCAGCCATGAAGCATGCACTTCCTTATCTATGAATGAGGGTACTATCATTGATGAAAAAGTTTCGATAGTAAATATTATTGATTCAGCACTTCCATCTTACTTTAGAAAATGTATTATTATAAGAAAAAATGCTAAAATTTCTTTCTCTGAAGATTTTATTTATTTAAATCCTAATAAGAATTTCTCAAACTCAGTAACTGAAATTTTCTTGAATGAAAATTCAAATTTAGATTACTTCTCCGTACAGAAAATGAACTCTAATTTTCATTTTAACAGTATTAATGTAGTTCAAAAAAAGAATTCAACATCTACATTCCACACTTACAGCTTCACTGGAGAAATTATTAGAAATAATTTAAATGTTAAGCTTTTAGATAAAAACTGTTATACTAATATGTTCGGTTTTTATGCAGTGAAGAATAAATCTTTAGTAGATAATCACACCTCAGTTGATCATATTGATGAAAACTCAATAAGTAACGAACACTATAAAGGAGTCATTGGTGAAGGATCAAATGCTGTATTTAATGGAAAAATTTTTGTTAGACAGAAAGCTCAAAAAACAAATGCATTTCAATCTAATAATAATATTTTACTTTCTGATAACGCTAAGGTAAATACTAAACCTCAGCTTGAGATATGGGCAGATGACGTAAAGTGTTCTCATGGATGTACTGTTGGTCAACTTGACGAGGAGGCATTATTTTATCTTATGTCTAGAGGATTAACTAGAAAAGATTCAATCTCTTTATTACTTTCTGCCTTTAGCTCTGAAATTACTGAAAAAATTGAAGATGAAAACATAAGATCCTTCTATCAAGAAGTCATCTTAAATGAACTTGAAGAATTAAATCATGACTAACTTTAATATAGAATCTGTCAGAGAGGACTTTCCGATTTTAAAATCTCAAGTTAATAACCACAAATTAGTATATTTCGATAATGCTGCAACCACTCAAAAACCTTTAAGAGTGATTGAAGCAATATCTGATTATTATAAAACCTATAACGCCAATATTCATAGAGGAATTCATACACTTGCTGAGAAAGCTACTGAAGAGTTTGAGAATACTAGAAAAACTATAAAAAATTATATTGGAGCTACCTCAGAAAAAGAAATAATTTTTACAAGAGGTACAACTGAAGGAATAAATCTAATAGCTTCCTCTCTTGGAAAAAAATATTTCAAACCTGGTGACGAAATTATTATTAGTGAAATGGAACATCATTCCAACATTGTTCCGTGGCAAATGATTGCAGAAGAAAAAAACCTTAAATTGAAAATAATTAATGTAAATAGTTATGGAGAACTCGATCTTAACCACTTTAGAAAAATTATTACAGAAAAAACTAAACTTGTATCAATAGTTTATATATCAAATGCCCTAGGCACAATAAATCCAGTTGAAGAAATCATTGAAATATGCTCAGATAATAATATTTTAAGTCTAATTGATGGGGCACAAGCATCAGCTCACTCTGACATTGATGTTCAAAAAATGAATTGTGATTTTTTTGTTTTCTCAGCTCATAAAATGTATGGCCCAACTGGTGTGGGAGTTGTCTATGGAAAAGAGAAAATACTTGAGGAGATGCCCCCATATATGGGTGGAGGTGAAATGATTCAAGATGTGAGTTTTGAAAAAACAACTTATAACGATCTTCCTCATAAATTCGAAGCAGGAACACCTAATATTGGTGATGTAGTTGGATTTAAAGAAGCTATCAACTACATCAATAACTTAGGAAAGAAAAATATTCAAGCTTATGAAGAAAAATTGATGTCCTATGCAAAAAAAGAATTGGAGAAAGTTGAAGGAATAAAAATTATAGGAACATCTGACAAAAAAATTGGAATATTTTCTTTCGTATCAGAAAACATGCACTACTACGATATAGGCTTACTTCTCGACGCTAAAGGTATAGCAGTTAGAACAGGTCATCACTGTACTCAACCTCTTATGGAAAAATTTAATGTTGAAGGAACAGCAAGAATGTCTCTAGCTCTATATAATACTACAGATGAAATAGATTATTTCCTAAATACTCTTTCTAATATTTTAAGTCGATGACAACACAAGAAATTCAACAAGGTATAATTGAAGACTTTAGCATACTTGATGGAGATTTAGAAATGACTCTAAATTATCTCATGGAGTTAGGAGAAGAAATTCAACTAATAGATGAAGATCTTAAAACTGATGACAGATTAGTGAAAGGGTGTCAGTCCAAAGTATGGCTTGAATGTAAAAAAATTGGAGAAATTTATAAGTTTTATGGTGATAGTAACACATCTATTACAAAGGGTCTACTAAGTATATTAATTAGAATTTTTGATGAAAAATCCCAAGAGGAAATAGTAAATACTTCTTTATTCTTTATTGAAAGAATTGGATTAAATAGATTTATTGGTACCCAAAGATCAAATGGTTTACAATCGATGGAAAAAAAATTTAAATTACTAGCTTTAAAAAATTAAATATGTCAGAAGTGAATGATATACATCTTAAAGAAAAAATTGTAAGAGCGATTAAAACTGTTTTTGATCCTGAAATACCAGTAGATGTCTATGAGCTAGGATTAATTTATGATATTCAGCTTTTGCCTCTACAGAATGTTCATATTCTCATGACATTAACATCTCCATCATGCCCTGCTGCAGAATCTATACCTGCTGACATTAAATCAAGAGTTGAGATGATAAAAGAAATTAATGAGGTTGAAGTTGAAATTACTTTTGACCCACCCTATTCTACAGATTTAATGTCTGAGGAGGCAAAACTAGAATTAGGATTTATGTAAGTTTTAAATAATTATTATTATGTATCCATATGAATTAACTAAGCCTATGATTGAAGAACTCACATCTGTTGGCTTTATTGAATTGAAAGATGCAGAAACAGTTGTTTCTGAACTAAATGAGAACTCAGGGATGTGTCTGGTACTGATCAACTCAGTATGTGGATGCGCTGCTGGAGCAGCTCGACCAGGGGTAAAACACTCCCTAACTATATCAGAAAAAAAACCTGATAAACTTTATACTGTTTTTGCAGGTGTTGATTTTGAAGCAGTAAATAAAGTTAGAGAAATGTGTCTCCCTTACCCACCTAGTTCACCAGCTATAGCTCTTTTTAATAATGGAAATCTTATTCATTTTGTTGAAAGACACCATATTGAGGGTAGAAATGCAGCGATGATATCTGAACATCTTAAAAACGTGTATGAAGAATATTGTAGCTAAATAATAGATACTATATTTGCGCTAAAATTAAATTAATTACTATGAACGAATTGTTATACTTTATTCCAGGATCAGGAATTCTTGCTCTGTTATTTGTTTATTTTAAAAATAACTGGGTTGCATCTAAAGAAGTTGGTTCTGAGAAAATGGAAAGAATTGCAAAAAATATTGCAGACGGAGCAATGGCTTTTCTGAGGGCAGAATATAAAATACTTTCTGTATTTGTATTGATAACAGCTGTCTTGCTTGGGTTAAAAGGAGAGAGCGAAGGATCTAGCTACCTTGTGGCCGTATCATTTGTTGTTGGTGCGTTATGCTCTGGTCTTGCTGGATTTATCGGAATGAAAGTTGCTACTAAGGCTAATGTAAGAACAACTAATGCTGCTCAAGAATCTTTAGGAAAAGCATTAGAAATTGCTTTTTCAGGTGGCGCCGTAATGGGACTAGGTGTTGTTGGACTAGGGGTGTTAGGACTTGGAACCCTTTTTATGTTATATAGTAATTTATTTCAAGATATTGACACAGTAATAAAAGTAATTTCGGGGTTCTCTCTTGGAGCATCTTCTATTGCTCTTTTTGCTAGAGTTGGTGGAGGAATATACACTAAAGCTGCAGATGTAGGAGCTGATCTTGTAGGAAAAGTGGAAGCAGGTATACCTGAAGATCATCCATTAAATCCAGCTACAATTGCTGATAATGTTGGAGATAATGTTGGAGATGTAGCAGGTATGGGAGCTGACTTATTTGAATCATTTGTTGGATCAATTATTGGTGCTATGGTTTTAGGAGCAGCCTTCATTGGGCTCCAAGAATTTTCTGGAATAGAAACTAATGCAATCCTCTTACCTTTATTTATAGCATCTACTGGGATTATAATGTCCATAATCGGGACTCTCTTTGTACGAGTTAAGGAAGGTGGAAGTCCTCATGCAGCCTTGAACACAGGGGAATTTACTTCAGCTTTTCTTATGATTGTTGCTACATACTTTTTAATAGGATACTTTCTTCCTGAAACATGGAGTTTCAATGATAAAACCTATACATCTATTGGCGTTTTCTACGCAACAATTTCTGGACTTATTGCGGGTCTAGGAGTTGGTAAAATTACTGAATATTACACTGCTACAGGTAAGTCACCTGTTAAATCTATTGTAAAACAATCAGATACTGGCGCAGCTACAACAATTATTTCTGGCCTAGGAGTTGGAATGATGTCAACAGCTATTCCTATAATTTTAATTTGTATTGCAATATTAACATCTTTCAACTTTGCTGGTCTCTACGGAATTGCAATTGCTGCGGTTGGAATGTTAGCAAATACTGGGATTCAATTAGCAGTTGATGCTTACGGCCCTATTTCTGATAATGCTGGTGGTATAGCTGAAATGGCAGAACTTCCATCTCAAGTCAGAGAAAGAACAGATAAACTTGATGCAGTAGGAAATACTACTGCTGCAATTGGAAAAGGTTTTGCAATTGCTTCTGCTGCACTAACTGCACTTGCTTTATTTGCAGCTTTCATGCAAACAGCACAAATTACATCTATTGACATATCTAATCCTGTTGTTATGTCAGGGTTACTAATAGGAGCAATGTTACCGTTTGTGTTTTCAGCTTTATCCATGAACGCAGTTGGAAAAGCAGCAATGAGCATGATTGAAGAAGTAAGAAGACAGTTTAATGACCTTCCAAAATTAAAAGCTGCTCTTGAGATAATGAGAAAATACAATTCTGACTTATCTAAAGCTTCAAAAGCTGACTTAAAAATATTTAATGATGCTGATGGTGTTGCTGAGTATAGTAAATGTGTTGAGATATCTACTCAAGCTGCACTTAGAGAAATGATCTTACCAGGTCTTATGGCTATATCAGTTCCCGTTCTTGTTGGATTTTTAGGTGGTGCTGAAATGTTGGGTGGACTGTTAGCTGGAGTCACTTCTTCTGGCGTTCTAATGGCAATATTTCAATCAAATGCTGGAGGAGCGTGGGATAATGCAAAAAAAATGATTGAGGAAGCAGGCCAAAAAGGAACCGAAGCTCATAAAGCAGCTGTTGTTGGTGATACTGTTGGTGATCCATTTAAAGATACTTCAGGACCTTCATTAAATATTTTATTGAAGTTAATATCAGTTGTTGCATTAGTTATTGCGCCATTATTGGTATAAATTAAAATATGTATAAAAAGAGAAAGAAGATACCTAAGAAAACATTTGGTAATTTCCCTTATATAAGTGTAGTTTTTAGTGTCTCTCTTTCTCTTCTTCTTCTAGGAATTTTCAGTTTTTTTCTTCTTTCATCCCTTGAAGTCAAAAAAATTATCCAAGATAATACTGAGATAAATATTTACTTAAATAAAGAAATTTCTTCAAGTCAAGTAGATAGAATTAAAAGGATTCTTTTCACTAAAGAATATGTTCTTGAAAAAGATGAGTCAACTCTTACCTTTATATCGAGTGATGTCGCTGCAAAAGAGTTTTCAAAAGAAATAGGTGAAGATTTTATCAAATTTCTTGGGAACAACCCACTTCGAGATCTTATAATTTTAAAGATAAATTCTGATTTTTTTGAAAAAGAAAAACTAACAGAAATTGAGGAGGATATACTAAAAATATCAGGAGTATACGAAGTTGATTATTCCAAAGATGTTATAAGTGATATTAATAATAATATCAGAAATCTAAGTTTTATTTTTATATCGATTTTTATAATTCTTTTTATAATTTCAGTTATTCTTATAACAAATACTCTTAGGATAGCCTTATTTTCGCAACGATTTTTAATCCGAAGTATGCAATTAGTTGGAGCTACATCAAGCTATATTTTGAAGCCTTTTTTATTTAGAGGAATAATTTATGGTTTAGTCTCAGGAATTCTATCTTCATCTCTTTTATTTTTAATTATTACCCTTGTCAATGAAAAAATGAATGCAACGGAAGTTATTGTTAGCTTTGAGAAATTAAGTATTATATTTATTACTTTGATTACTACAGGAATAGTTATGGTTATGTTAAGCACATATGTATCAGTTAATAAGTATTTAGGTTCATCCTTAGACGATTTATATAATTAATTTAATGAGTAATAATTCAAATTTACCTTTTAATAAAAATAACTATAAACTTATGATTATTGGTATTGCTATAATTTTCATAGGATTTTTTATTATGACTCTTGACTCTGAAGAGTATGGCTACGGATTTTTAGGGCTAACACTTGGTCCTATAATTGTTCTTTTTGGATTTATTTTCCAGTTTTTTGCAATTTTTCATAAAGGAAAATAATTTATGGAGTGGTATGAAGCTCTGATTCTTGGCATTATTCAGGGACTTACAGAATTTCTTCCTATAAGCAGTAGTGGTCATCTAGAATTAGCATCATTTATTTTACAAACTCAACAAAAAGAAAATCTAACCTTTACCATAATAGTTCATATTGCAACTGCAGTTAGTATACTATTTGTATTTAGGAAAGATATTAAAGATATCATATTAGGTCTTATTAAGCTTGATAGAGAAAAAGCTGAATTTGTATCTAAAATCATAATTTCTAGTATTCCTGTTGGTGTGGTAGGAATTTTATACGAGAAAGAAGTTGAATCTTTTTTTAATGGAAATATTGTCTTAGTCGGCTCAATGCTTTTAATTACATCTTTGCTTTTATGTTTTACTCACTTCAAAAAGAAAGACTACCAAAAAAATGTATCGTATTCCGACGCTTTTATAATTGGACTATCACAAGCTCTTGCTATATTACCAGGAATTTCAAGGTCTGGTGCAACCATCTCTACTGCACTTTTATTAAATGTTAATAAGGAGAAAGCAACAAAATTTTCTTTTTTAATGGTACTTGTCCCAATTTTTGGGATACTTATTCTTAAAATAATTTCTGGATTTTCACAGAGTGGTTCACTATCAACCTCCTCATTATTATCCTTTCAATATATTATTGGGTTTCTCTCTGCATTAATAAGTGGAATTTTTGCATGCTCTCTTATGTTGAAAATTGTTAGGGAAAGTAAGCTCATTTATTTTTCAATTTATTGTTTTATTGTTGGAAGTTTAGGTATTCTGTATGGAAAAAATTCAAGTAATGAGACTTTTTTTATCACACCCATCAAAGAGATATCTGAACTAAAAAAAATTGCTTTAAAATCAAGCCCTCCATCAATTGATTCAATAAAATCTCATTTAAGGTTAACTGATTTAAGCCTTATCGATAACGAATTCAAATTAGATATCAGGTATGCATCTTCTAATAATTTTATGAGATCAAAATTTTATGAAAGTGAGAGGGCTTTTTTAAATTCTGAAGCAGCTGAAAACCTTATCAATGCTAAAAAAGAGTTAAAAAAATTTGGGTATGGAATAGTGATATTTGATGCTTATCGGCCATGGTATATAACTAAAATGTTTTGGGAAGGAACTCCTGATAACTTAAAACATTTTGTTGCAGATCCAGAAAAAGGTTCAAGTCATAATAGAGGATGTGCCATAGATATAGGTCTTTATGACTTAGAATCGAAAGAAAATATAGAGATGATATCTGGTTACGATGAATTTACTGAGAGGGCATATGTTAACTACTCTGAAGGTACAACAAATCAGAGATATTTAAGAAACTTACTCATCGAAGTTATGGAAAAAAACAACTTCTCAGTATATGAATACGAATGGTGGCATTTTAACTATAACAATTGCAAATCTGGAATAATGAATTTATCATTTAATGATATAGATTCACTTAGAACTTTCTAAAATATTATTCCCTTCTGAAATACTATTAGAAAATTTCACTGAGACACTATTAATTTTATCTTTAAAAACCAGGAGTTTCTTATTTACAGATGATAAATCAACCCCCTCAAGATTAGAATGTGATTTTTTATCCATGGGATAAGAGTCAATAGTAAACTCTCCACCAAATTCTTTCATAAAACTCATCATTGACATGCGAGCCTCATCTAGGTCCTTGACAGGTATGCTCTCTTCATCATAACCATCAATTTCTAACAAATCTTCTTTTATTTGTTTAAGAGTCCTCATATCAAGCATGAGTTCGTCATGCTCATACATTATCTCATCAAATAACTTTAAATTAGATAAGTGAGTTGAATTTTCGGATGAACAAGAAAATAAAATTAAAAAAGCAAATATATATCTCATAATCAATGATTTTTATGTCCCCAAGGAGCATACTGCAATGATATAACATATCCATTTAAAATCCCAACTTGTAGCCCTTGAAAACTTCTATAGGTAGGAAAATAATACTCTAGAGAAAACCTATTATTTTTTAAGTAACCTTTTTTAGGAGAAAAATTTATTCCTAAAGAAGAATTTAAGATTATTCCACCTGAATTTTTTTTATTATTTAAAATCATAAGCTTAGAATTAAGGTTATTATCTTCTCCTTCAATCCCTTTTTTATTTATGTAATTCTGTCTAAAGCTTACGCTAATTGTTTTACTTAAAAATAAAGATCCCCAATAATTTATATTTAACTCATTCCCATACATATATCCTCTAGAATTCTCATTTATACCTAAGTTAATAATAGGCTGAATCCCAGCAGAAAATTTTTTAAATTGAAAAAAACTAGTTAAACCTAGTTTAACAGCATAATGCCCACTGCCAAGCTGCATAGAGTATGGTAAGGGTCTATCATCCTGAACTTTATTGATACTGCCAGATGGCAAAGAAAATCCTACATTTGAATGAATTTTATAATTTGAAGAGCTCATCAAACTGTAGAGGAGTTGAATATCTATATCTCCAAATCCACTTGATTTAAGTGGTACGTAACTATCATATTTAGAGATATAAGTTGATTCCACTCTTCTGAGAGAAAATAAGGAAAATACAGTTAGTTTATCAGTTATTCCATACATTACCTCTACACTATGATTCATAAATATTTGTGATGTAATATGTCTATCATAATAACTAGTAATCTTATCTCTCCCATAAACTGTATTTCCATTGTATGTTTTTTTCCCATGTGACCTATCAACTTTATACCCAATCATTAAACCACCTTTTGGATGGATATGGTCAGCAAATAGAGAAGCTGGTGCGTGTGCGTCAGGACGTGAGCTATCCCATCTTTTCACATTCATTTTCATGAAATGCTCATTTACATCTATAAATTTCCCAGTGTTATCTATAAAATTATTTTTTGAGATTATTATTTCAACTAGATCCTGTGCCGCTAATTCCAAGTTTTTGACTTTTGTGAAAGTAAATTCAGCAATAATCTTATCTCCGTTAGATTTGTCTACAATAAGTCCTTTAAAATTATCTATCTCTAGGTCAGTGGATCTCTTGTATTTCCATCCAAAAGAGACTGAAATAAAATACTTAGTATCAATATCAGAGAAATTGACTTTTTTTTCTTCAAATTTTTTTCTTATTTGCTCACCTACTACATTATCGGTAATATCAAAACCCTCTGAAAAATCTATCTTGCTAACAACGTTTATATTTATATTCTTATCTAAACCATCTTCTTGAGCAATTATCTCATTACAGAAAAATAAAATTATTAGTGCTAAATATCTTTTCATTCTTATTACTCAATACTAAAATAAATCTTTTACTTTGCTGAAAAAAGGCATTTGTTATACTTGTGGACTTTTTAGAAAAATATTCAAGCGGGCAAACCATTTTAGTAGATAAGGATCTTGATTGGACATCTTTTGATGTAGTTAAAAAAATTAGAAATATTATCAAATGTAAAAAAGTTGGACACGCAGGCACACTTGATCCTCTAGCCACTGGTTTATTAATTATTTGCACAGGTAAAAACACAAAAAAAATTAATGATATTCAAGCTAAAGATAAGGTTTACTATGGAGAGTTTATTTTAGGAAAAACCACACCATCACATGACCTAGAGACTGAGTTTAATTCTTTCAGAGAAATAAATAATTTATCAGAGAAAGAAATTTATAATGCTGCAAAACATTTTACCGGAGAACAACTACAAAGACCACCAAAATATTCTGCTGTAAAAATTAGTGGAAAGAGGGCGTATGAGTATGCACGAGAGAATGAAGAAATTAAAATTAAGGAGAAAAAAATTACAATATTTAGTCTTGATATTATTAATATAAACTTACCAAACATATCTTTTGAGATATCGTGTACTAAAGGGACATACATACGATCACTTGCTAGAGATTTTGGTAATTATTTAGGTTGTGGAGCAGTCCTCTCTAAACTAAGAAGATTAAAAATTGGAGAATTTGAAGTTAAAAATGCATTAAGAATAAATACATTAGTTGAAAATTTAAACAAAGAAAAGCTTGAAAATAATTAATGATCAGTCTTCATTACCTCATTCAAAATACTCCATTGCTACAATCGGTTACTTTGATGGGATACATCTTGGTCATAAAAAAATTCTAAGTGAGCTCATCTCTCAAGCAAAACAAAATAATGGACAAAGTATATTAATCACTTTTTGGCCGCATCCAAGAAATGTTCTTAATAAAAACACTCATGTTGAACTGTTACTTAGTAATGAAGAAAAAATAAAAAATCTTGAGAGTTTAGGAGTTGATATTTTATATATAATTGAATTTACTCTTCAGTTTTCAAAGATTGATGCACACTCATTCATAGAAACCTACCTAGTTGATAAGCTTAACATAGATAAACTTATTTTGGGATATAACCATTGCTTTGGTCATAAAAGACAAGGGAATTATCTTTTTTTAAAGAAGAATAAAAAAAAATATCGTTTTGATATTCAAGAAATTCAAAAAAAAGAGATCAGCTCAGATTTATCTATCAGCTCATCAGCTATTAGAGAAAATATTAGATCTGGAAATCTGCTAGACGCTAATAAGATGTTAGGATACAGATACTTTTTTAAGGGGAAAGTGATAAAGGGAGATGGAATTGGAAAAAAGTTAGGTTATCCCACTGCAAATATTGAACCGTTAGACACATCTATTCTCATTCCTAAAAATGGAGTATATGTTGGAGAAGTAGTGATTGATGACAAATTATATGGATGCATGATAAATATAGGTATTAGACCTACTGTAAATGGGAAAGAGAGAAGGATTGAGCTTCATATATTTCACTTTAAATCTATGTTATATGATAAGATAATTATCATAAAATTTATCAAAAAGATGAGAGATGAGAGAAAATTTATAAATATAGAAGAATTAAAAAATCAACTTAAAAAAGACGAACTTGAATCACTTAAACTTTTAAAAAATGAAAAAATCAGAAATTAAATTTATAGTTACTCTTGATGAAGGTAATATCCCAGAAAAAATAGAATGGATTGCTGAAGATAACCTTAGTGATGGGCTTTCAGAGACAAAATCTATTAGTTTATCCTTATGGGATGAAAAAAAGAATAATACGCTTAGGATAGATTTATGGACAAAAGACATGAAAACAGATGAGATGAAAAGATTTTACATTGATTGTCTGGGCGGACTAAGTCAAAGTATACTCAACTCAACAGGTGACGAGTATATGTCAAAAGAAACAAATAAGCTATGTGATAAGCTTGTTGAGCACTTGAAAAATAACTCAAATTAATTCCCTGAAATATCCAATTTTTATTATTTTGCTTAAAGTTGTTAGTTAAACTAACCTAAATGTTAACATAAAACTATAAAGTGTATGAATAATTTTGTAAAGAAATTAATCTGCCTTTTACTATTTTTTTCAACTATATCAATTCAATCTTTTTCACAAGGACTATCTATTTCAGGAAATGTATCTGATGAAAATGGTGGGCTGATTGGGGTAAATATATTAGTTAAAGGCAAAGTGCTAGGTACTGTCTCTGATAGGGATGGTAACTTTAGTTTGAATGTCTCTGATTCACCAGTGACGTTAGTATTTTCAATTGTTGGTTACCAGACGCAAGAAGTAAATGTATCTTCAAACGTGTCTGACCTTAATGTGACCCTATCAGAGTCTGTTCTGTTGGGGAGTGAGGTTGTTGTATCTGCTTCAAGAGTTGAGCAAAGTATCTTAGAAGCACCTGTGACAATTGAAAAGATGGATCTACTTGAAATCCAAAATTCAGCTACTGCTGATTTTATGGATCAACTTGAACATATAAAAGGTGTTAAAGTTAGTAGAGGAAGTCTAAACTTTGCAGCTGTAAATACTAGAGGATTTGCTACTGATGCTAATACTAGATTTGTTCAGTTAGTTGATGGGATGGATACTTCTGCTCCATTACTTAATTTCCCTACTGGAAACTTAGTAGGAATTAACCCTCTTGATTTAGAAAGTGTTGAAATTATACCTGGTGCTTCTTCAGCACTCTATGGTCCTAATGCTTTCAACGGGACAATGCTTATGACTAGTAAAAGTCCTTTTGAGTATCAAGGTCTTTCAGCTCAAGTTATGCAGGGCTACACTAAGTCCCACAGAGCTGGAAATGAAAATAACGGATATGCAAAGTATAATTTAAGATACGCAAAAGCATTCAATGATAAGCTTGCTATAAAAGTAAACTTCTCATATGACATGGCTACTGACTGGATAGCAGATGACTACATCACTAATGTTGATGCAGGTGGAAATGCTCTCAGTGATATCGATATGAGAGGAAGGCCTAATTTTAATGGACTAAACCTTCATGGAGATGAGACACAGATAGCAGTACCCGTTGGTCTTGCTGCTCCTCTTGTTGGAAATTGGGTTTACCTTCTTCCAGAACAAGTTCTTGATTTAAGAAGGACTGGACTTCCTGAAGAATTTTTACTTGATAATAATGACGCTAAGAATATGAAATATGATGTAGGAGTTAACTACAGATTAAATGATGATTTAGAAGCTTCATTAGTCTACAGAAAAGGTGGTGGAAACACTATCTATACCGGTGCACAAAAATATGCTCTAAGAGATTTTGGACAACAATTTATTAAGCTTGGATTAAAGAGTAGTAAGGTTGATTTCAAATTGTATCAGACAGTTACAGATGCTGGAAATTCCTATAACTTAGGGGCACTTGGAGGTATAATGAATGAAGTGTTTAAGCCATCAGCTGCTAGCTGGGCTCCAACATATCTTCAGACATACTTACTTGCCATGCAAGGTTATGTTCCTGGAGTTCCATCGGGAAATATCAATGCTGCTCACGCTGTATCTAGAGCTAATGCTGATGCTGGAATTCCAGCTGTAGGATCTTCTGAGTGGATTGCAGTTAGAGACCAAGTAATGAAAAATAGATTTCAAGACCCTACTGCACCTGGTGCGAGTTTCTATGATAACTCAAAACTTACGCATGCTGATATAACTTACGAAGCTTCTGACTGGTTACTTCTTGGAGCAAACTATAGGAATTACGGAGTTTTCACTGACGGGACAGTTTTCAATGAAGATCCTGACGGAGACGGTGTGAACGAAAGAATCAATATTGGAGAATTTGGTGCATTTGCTCAGGCAAACACTGAAGTTTTTGATGGATTTAGATTAATTGGTTCATTGAGATATGACAAAAATCAAAATTATGATGGTAGAGTAACTCCTAGAATTGCGGCAGTTTACACATTTGCTGACACTCATAACTTTAGATTTAGTTATCAGACTGGATTCAGAAACCCTGACACGCAATCTCAATTTATTTTCTTCCCTACTGGCACATCTACTCTTCTTGGTACTGCCCGAGCAAATGCTGAGAGATATGGTGTTATGGAAGGAAATGCTTGGACAAATGAGTCTTATCAGGCATATCTTCTTTCTGGCGGTAGTTTGAACCCTTCAACAGGCGATCCTGTTGGTGGCAATCCTGCCCTACTCAAAGAGGCGTACGTTGATTACATCAAACCAGAGAGACTTTCTTCAATAGAGTTCGGATATAAAGGAATTCTGAGCGATGTTGTTTTGGTAGATATGAACTTTTATAATACAAATTACGATGACTTCGAGGGAGGACAAGTAGTGAATGCAAAGTATGCAACTAGCCATAAGGGAAACCCTATACCAGCTGGATATACTTGGGCTCTTGACAGTAACAGTGATGATGATGTGAGATCATGGGGATTTGGAATGGGACTAACCATAGACGTTGGGATGGGTTATAAGTTAACAGGTAACTATAACTACAAGAATCTTGAAATCAATGGATCTGACCCAGGAGAAAGTGACTTTGTCTCTTACTTCAATACACCAAATAATATGTACTCATTCACATTTGCGAATAGAGAAGTATTTAAAAACTTTGGATTCTCTGCAAGTTTAAGATTCCAAGATGAGTTTTTATATGAAAGTACATTTGCTAATATGATGATTCCTGCCTACGGTACTTTTGACGCTCAAGTGAGTTATAAAATTGAGAGTCTTAAGTCAATACTTAAAGTTGGTGGTAACCATATTGGAATTGATAATAATGATTATAGATCTAGACCTGGTGGTCCGTTTGTTGGAAAACTATTCTATGTATCTCTAACATTTGACGAATTTTTAAACTAATAAATACATAATTATGAAAAAGTTTAAATCAATAATTTTAACTGCGTTTCTCTCACTTGTATTTTTCTCTTGTGAGCAGGAAATTGCTGATTTTCAGCCTTACCCGTCTTCTAGTTCTGGATCTTCATCTGGAAAGAGTGGAAGTGCAAATTTCTCTAAGTTTGTTACAATAGGAGGAAGTTTTACGGCTGGAACTATGGATGGTACTCTAAATACTAGTGGTCAAATGTATTCACTAGGAAAAATGATTAATAACCAGTTACAGCTTGCGGGTGGATCAAATACCTTTAATCAGCCTGACATTAATTCTGAAAATGGATATTTAGGACCAGGTCCTGATGGTATTCCTGGAACATCTGATGACCAAGGAAAAACTTACCTAACTGTTAGTGCATCAACTGGAGCTATTGGAATTAGTTTTAAGCCTGGTGATATAGCGTCTGTCTTAACCCCATACTCAGGAGATAAGACAAAGCTCAATAATTTTGCTTTTCCTAATTCAGTTATGGGAATGTTTTTAACGGAGTTTGCTGGTGGACCAAATATACCTCAAAATCCTGCATATAATCCATTTTTCGCAAGATTTGACGCGTCTGGAGCTACAGTTTCTCCACTTGGTCAATTTATTGGATCAGGAGGATCATTTTTTATGTCTTGGTTAGGTTTTTCTGACTTTGTTGCTTACTCAGCTAGAGGTGGTGATCAAGCGCAAGTTCCAAAACCTGACGCAGCTACTCTTGGTACATATTATCAGCAAGCACTTGGTGCTATGCTTACTCTTAATCCAGTATGGAAAGGAGTTGTTGGTACTGTTCCTGATTTGTTAGCTTTACCGTATTTCCAATTTATTGCTGCAACTGTTGCTAAACCTTCTAAAATCATTGCTTTAGATGCAGCAACAGCTGGAGGTCTTCAGGCACAATTAGGTACTGGGTTTAATGCAACTCTCGATGGCCTAGCTGCATTTCAACTCTTATCAGTTGAAGAAGCTACATCGAGAAAGTTATCATGGTCTGCTGGTCAAAACGCTGTCCTTATTAATGATGAGTCTCTGACTGACTTAGGACCTCTCTGGGATCAGTTAGTTTTAGCTCAGGCTATGACAGCTCAACAAAGAGCTGGATTGGAGCCTTACAGAATGGCTAGACAAGGTAGAGATACAGATATTCTACCGCTATCAGCACAAGCAGTATTAGGTCAACCTATAGCACCTAATATGCCAACTGCTGTTTGGGGTGTATCAATACCTCTTGAGGATCAATATGTTCTAACTGGAGCAGAGCTTTATGAATTTGAAGTTGCTAGAGCAACAGTAAATGCAGCTATAGCTGGAGCAGTGAATGCTATTGGTAACAATAGGGTTGCTGTCGCAAATTTTGACGGATATTTTGCTGGTCTAGCTGGAGGAAGTCCAATGGTGGTTAATAATTCTGTAATTACCTACGATTTTGCACCTCCTACTGGGATGTTCTCAACTGATGGAATTCACCCAAATGCTAGAGGATATAGCATGATAGCAAATAAGTTTATTAGAGCAATTAACGAAAAATTTGGTGCTACAATACCTCAAGGTAATCCAACAAGTTACCCAGGTCCTCCGTTCCCAGTTACAGTTAATTAATTATTCAAATTTTATAGTTAAATTAAAGGCTAACATTTTGTTAGCCTTTTTTTTTTAATATCTTGTATAAATGTCCATCTCAAGAAGAAGCTTCATCCATAACTCATTAGCAGCAGGAAGTTTATTTCCTCTATTCTCACTAGATTTTAAGAAGAACACTCCTAATATACATGATGGTGTAAAAGATGAGAGCTACTGGAAAAAGGTAGCTAATCTTTACCATCAAAATGTCAATTTCATTAATCTAGAGTCAGGATATTTTAGTCCATCTCCAGAGAGAGTGAAAGAGTACTGGGTGAATTTTGTGAAAGAAATAAATGAGTCTCCTTCTTTCTATATGAGAACTAGACAGAATGAGATGAGAGAGAAGGTAAGAGAAAAACTTGCGACCTTTGCTGGGATTGGAACTGACGAACTTATTCTCACTAGGAATACGACTGAGTCTATGAATATCATCATCCAAGGTCTAAAGCTTGAGAAGGGAGATGAGATACTTCGAACAAATTTAGAGTATCCAAATATTATCCAAGCTCTAGACATGAGAGAGAGACGATTTGGAACTAAAGTGAGAGTAGTTGATGTACCTATCCACCCTACCGACCAGGAAGAGATAGTAAATAAAGTTATTGGAGCTGTAGATAAAAAGACAAAAGCCATAGTAATATCACACATGGTATTTCTCAATGGGCAAGTATTTCCAGTGAAAGAAGTTTGTGCTCAAGCGAGAGAGAGAGGCATTGAGACTATTGTTGACGGAGCACATGCATTCGCTCATGTAGATATGGATGTCAATGAAATAGGTTGTGACTACTACGCGTGTTCTCTTCATAAGTGGCTTGGAGCTCCACTAGGTAATGGACTTCTCTACGTGAAGAAAGGAAATGCTGAGAGGGTGTGGCCTCTCTTCGGTGACACAGCCTACGATGATGATAACATCATGAAGCTTGAGCGTCTAGGCACTAGGCCGTGCTCAGATCAAAATGGAATTATTCCTGCTGTTGATTTTAACTATGAAATTGGTAAAAAGGAAAAATCGAAGAGATTAAAATTCCTTCAGATGAGGTGGGCAGAAGAACTAAAAGATCATAAAAATATTATTATAAACACACCTCTTGGAGAGGGCCTGTCTTATGGTATAGCAAACGTAGGCGTAAGAAGTATAACTCCATCCCAGCTCGCTGACAAATTATTTGATGATCATAATATTTTTACTGTGCCAATAGATGATGAGAGAGGAGTTAGAGGTGTCAGGGTATCACCAAATCTCTACTCTACAACCGAAGATATTGATAAATTTATTGAGGCAATGCTTAGAATAGCAGCGTAGACTCGTTAGTTTTGCTTTATGTCTCTGGATTCTAAATATAATCCCCAATCTATCGAAGATAAGTGGTATAGTAAATGGTTAGAAGATAAATGTTTTTCTTCCTCACCTGATAAACACAAAGAGCCTTTCACTATAGTAATCCCACCACCAAACGTCACTGGAGTACTTCACATGGGTCATATGCTCAACAACTCTATACAAGATATTCTGACAAGAAGAGCCAGGATGCAAGGGAAAGAAGCGTGCTGGGTCCCTGGAACTGACCACGCATCTATTGCCACAGAGGCAAAAGTTGTTGCTATGCTCAAAGAAAATGGAATAGAAAAATCATCACTCACAAGGGAAGAGTTTCTCAAGCACGCGTGGGAATGGAAGGAAAAGTATGGGGGTATTATTTTAGAGCAGCTCAAAAAACTTGGGGCATCTTGCGACTGGTCAAGAACAAAGTTTACTATGGACGAAGACCTTTCTAGATCTGTCATTAAAGTTTTTATTGATCTTTACGAGAAAGGACATATCTACAGGGGAATTCGGATGGTGAACTGGGATCCAGAGGGAAAGACAGCTCTAGCTGATGACGAGGTTATTTATAAAGAAGTTGACTCACAGCTTTTTTATATTAAGTATAAAGTGTCAGGAACAAATGACACATTAACTATTGCTACAACTAGACCAGAGACACTTTTAGGAGATACTGCTGTCTGCATTAACCCTAATGACGAGAGATTTAAACATCTTCATGGGAAGAAGGCTATTGTGCCACTAGTTGATAGAGAGGTTCCAATTATTCTAGATGAATATGTGGACATGGAGTTTGGGACAGGATGTCTAAAGGTGACTCCATCACATGATGAGAACGATTATAAGCTTGGTGAGAAACATAAACTACAGTCAATAGACATATTTGATGACGAGGGAAAAGTTAATGAGAATGGAAAGCTTTATGTTGGTGAGGATAGGTTCAAGGTAAGGAAGCAAATTTCTAAGGATCTTGATAACATTGGTCAGCTAGAGAAGGTCGAAAATTACAGGAATAAAGTTGGATTCTCTGAGAGGACAGACGCGGTGGTTGAACCTAAGATATCAACGCAGTGGTTCTTGAGCATGAAGGATGTAAAGATCCCAGCTCTCGATAATGTTATGAATGATAACATCAAATTCTACCCTTCGAAACTAAAAAATATGTATAGGGCTTGGATGGAAAATATTAATGACTGGTGTATATCAAGACAGTTATGGTGGGGACATCAGATTCCAGCATATTACCTCCCATCTGGAGAATTTATAGTTGCAGAGACAAAAGAGGAAGCACTAAAAAAAGCTCAAGAGATAGATAAAAATATAACACAAGATAATCTTACTCAGGATGAGGATGTTCTTGACACATGGTTCTCTAGCTGGCTGTGGCCAATCACAGTCTTCGATGGTATTAATAACCCTGATAATGAAGATATTAACTACTACTACCCCACATCTGATCTAGTTACTGCCCCAGAGATAATTTTCTTCTGGGTTGCTAGGATGATTGTGGCAGGATATGAGTACAGAGATGAGATGCCATTTAAAAATGTATACTTCACAGGTATAGTAAGAGATAAGCAGAGAAGGAAAATGTCAAAGTCACTAGGTAACTCTCCAGACCCAATAGAGCTCATGAAAAAATATGGTGCTGACGGAGTGAGAGCTGGTATGCTCTTTAGCGCGCCAGCAGGTAATGACCTCCTATTCGACGAGAAACTATGTGAGCAGGGAAGAAACTTCTCAAATAAGCTATGGAATGCTTTCAGACTTATTCAGACACTTGAAATATCAGATAAAGGAAAGGATCAATCCCTTGCTATTGAATGGATTAACTCTAGATTTTATGAAGTTTTAAATGAGGTTGAAAATCACTTCAAAAAGTATAGAATTTCAGACGCACTTTTATCTTTATACACATTCATATGGCATGATTTCTGTAGCTGGTACCTAGAAATCATTAAGGATAACTCTATATCAGAAAAAACTTATAAAGATACAATAGGAGTACTAGAAAAAATATTAAAGACGCTACACCCTTTCATGCCGTTTATTACTGAGGAGCTCTGGAATCAGATAGATAAAGAAAGAGATTACATTATGATTTCTAAGTACCCACTTCCAGAGAATTTTGATGAAGGTCTAAACAATGATTTTAAGAAAGTATTTGAGATGGTGACTGGGCTAAGGAAATTAAAGTCTGACAATAAAATAAAACAAATTGATATAGTTGAGGTTTTGGTTAGTAAAAAATCAGATTTTGATTTTATGAAGTACAGAGAATTAATTGAGAAGCTATCAAAGACAAAAGATCTTCAAGAAGTCAATGAAATTCCAAGTAATTACCCTACCCTCATCTCTGGTAAAGATACTTTATGTCTAGCCATAGAAAAATCTGAAGACTCTAAGGTAGACACACTAAAACAAATTGAATACTTGGAAGGATTTCTAAAGTCTGTAGATAAGAAGCTATCTAATAAAAGCTTTGTGGATAACGCCCCTCAAAATGTTGTAGATATTGAGAGAAAGAAGAGGGATGATGCGCTTATTAAGCTGGAAAATCTTAAAAATTCAATTTAGTATTTATAATACATCTCTATTCTACCAATTTTAGCACCACTTCCAGTTTCAGAAAAAATCTCTTTCATCTGATTAATATCTAAATTAAACTGCATTGCAGCTCTTATCAACGTAACAGCATTACCTGCTGTAGTATTAATTTCAAAATTTCTTAATTTGTTAGCTGTCTGACTATCTCAAAAGAATGCTTGACAATGGTATCTTTCCTAATAGATGAGCCTACTGAGCAATACTTAGTTAGGGCTAAACTTATAAATCTATCTGCCTCGTTGTCCTGCAAGTCATTTGAGTAAATTATATACTTGACATAAATTTCTTTATAGTACATAGGGTGTGTATCAGCTCTCACTCCTGAAGACTCAGCCTTGATATCTTTAAAGTCTCTTCTCCTCTTCTTAATCATTGAAACAACCTCTACTGCTGCACAAGTAGTGACAGCTGAAAGAAGAAGCTCCATCGGAGATAGATTTTCTTTCTTATCGCGAGAGTACATGTCAACGACTAACTCATTTCCAGAAACATTTTTTACGATGTATTTCTCATCATCAAGATAAGACATAGAAACCTTTACTTCCATATAACTGTATATTTAACTAAATTATAAATAAATAAATATATATGAGGTTATTTTTTTTAGCTTTATTGATATCTAATCCTTTGCTTTCTCAGGGATCTCTTGAAGATATTATAGGTTCTTCATCGCAAGAATCAAGACCACTCTCCTCTACTTTCAGCTCAACCAGAATTATAAATGGACATTCTGTAGAGATGATACCTGAGGGTGTTGGTGAACTTAGAATATCTCATAGGTTTGGAACTATAGAAGAAGGTTTCTATGATATATTTGGGCTAGACAATGCTCAGATAAGGTTAGGATTCGACTATGGAGTTGATGAAAATATCATGATAGGTTTTGGAAGAAGTTCTTTCAACAAAACCTACGATATGTTTTCAAAATTTACTCTGCTTAAACAAACAACCGACAACTCTACACCTCTCTCCTTACAGTATCTATTTGCTTCATCAGTAGAAACTTTACGATACGGAAATAAAATTCCATTTATGCAAAGATTTAGTCAGGTAAACCAATTCCTTATAGCAAAAAAACTAGGAAGGTTATCACTGCAAGTATCTCCTACCTTAATTTTTCATGAGTTCTATGACTACCAAAAAAATATATTCTCGAGCATTGGCATAAGTGGTAGGTATCTAATGTCTCAGAGAGTAGCAATAAACTTTGAGTACTTCAGTAGAGTTAAACACCAAGATGATCAATCAATGGCCTACAATACTATCTTTAAAGAAAATAATAACTCTCTTAGCTTAGGAGTAGATATTGAAGCTGGTGGTCACGTCTTCCAGTTCCATTTTACTAACTCCAGCCCACTGCATGAGAAGGGAGTAATATTCCAGACTGACAAGAGCTGGGGAGATGGTGAGATATCCTTCGGATTTAATATACTCAGAGAATTTTCTGGACGAAAAAAATCTGAAGAATGGTAATTCTATATTTCATTTTATCGCTCTTTATATATAATCAAGAGACTAGATACGTAATCGAAAATTCTACTATTCATTTCTACTCGTATGCTCCTCTTGAAGACATCCAGGCAATAAATTCACGAGCTCTCGGGGCACTAGATAAAGAGACTGGTGAGTACCTTATCAAAATCCCTATGAGCTCATTCGAGTTTCCTAATAAGCTCATGCAAAAACATTTTAATGACAGCTACTTAGAGACAGATAAATATCCTGAGTGCATATTCAAAGGAACTCTAGATGGTGATACGGCTAAGGGTGAGATTACTCTTCATGGAGTAACAAAAAAAATACAAATACCTGCCTCTATCAACGAAGATGGTGATCGGATAACTATTCAATCAGAATTCAAGATTCTTCTCCAAGAGTTTAAGATTAAAATTCCGAGACTACTCTTCAAGAATATTGCAGAAGAGATTGAGGTGAAGGTAAGTTCTTCGTTTACAAAATATAAGAGAGAATGAGAGTTGGGGTAACAGGTGCCTCAGGTCTTGTGGGGTACAATGTATGCAAAGAAATTCTTGATAATGGAGACGAGTTAAATATTTTAGTTAGAGAAGATGTCAGTTACTTAAGTGAGCTTTCATGTAATAGATTTTATGGAGATCTTAACAGCACTGACACCCTTGAAAAATTTTGTGAGGGTTGTGATATTATCATACACTCAGCTGCAATGATTTCAATTGGTCTTGATAGCTACGATAAAGTACATGAGGTAAACTTTACTGGAACTAAAAATCTTCTACAAGCTTCCATAAAGAAAAATGTGAAAAAATTTATTTATATAAGCTCTGTCAACGCCTACAACAAAAAAATAACCGAGACAACTTTTGATGAGACAAGGGAACTTGTCTTAAGAGGTAACGCATATGATGTAACGAAGGCCAAAGCACAAGAACTTGTCCTCAGCTCCCAAGGAATTGAAACTATCTCCATAAACCCAACATCTGTGCTTGGAAAATATGATTTTAAACCCTCAAGGCTTGGCACAGTGATCAAGGCGTTACACAGTGGAGAGCTTCCTTTCTTTATTGATGGGGGGTTAGATGTAGTTGATGTCGAAGATTTATCAAAAGCCATATACTCTTCTATCAGAAGAGGGAAAGACAAAGAATCTTACCTTGTCTCAGGTAAATGGAGATCATTTAAAGAAATTTATGGGGTAGTAAAAAAATATCGTAAAAAAAAATCAAGAGTATTTTTCTTGCCTAAGTTTATTCTTAGACTCAGTCTTCCTCTTCTCTCGGTCATGCCTTCTTACTTGATTAAAGGAGTTGCACAGGCTACTGGTAATTTTTTTCCTGGTCTTGAGAATATGACCAAAGAAGCAATTGAAAATATTATTAACTTCCCTAAAAATATTGACAACTCTAAAGCAAAAAAAGAGTTAGGGCTTAAGATAAGTCCTCTTGAGAAAACTATTAAAGATAGTATCTATGAGTAATTATGAAATTTTTGCGTATGGATGGATTTTAATCGGGTTATTATCATTCCCATTTATCCTTAAGTATGACGCTCCTTACGGCAGACACACATCAAAAAATTGGGGACCTCTTATAGATAATAAAATTGGTTGGATACTGATGGAACTTCCAGCTCTTCTACTATGCCCATATCTTGTTATTTTTAGTGACAACCCTGTCTCTGACGTAACACTTCTCTTTATTTCTCTGTGGATTCTTCATTACTTCAATAGAAGTATTATTTTCCCCCTTAGGATTAAAACAACAGCAAAGAAAATGCCCCTTATTATTGCTGTCCTTGCCTTCTTTTTCAATATTGTCAATGGTCTAATAAATGGAATTTATTTTGGGAATGTCAAATTTGACTACTCATCTTCCTGGTTATCATCTCCAGAATTTATCGTAGGTATATCCATTTTCTTCCTAGGGTTTTTTATTAATAATATATCAGACACTTACCTCATAAGCTTAAGGAAAGGGAATGAAAAAGGATACGTTATCCCAGATAAAGGTTTATTCAAGTACATCTCTTGCCCAAATTTCTTTGGAGAGATAATTGAGTGGCTTGGTTTTGCTATCATGACCTGGAGCATTGCTGGGTTAGCCTTTTTCTTGTGGACATTTTTTAATCTTGTCCCTCGAGCGCTTTCACATCATAGATGGTACAAGAAGACATTCCCTGAGTATCCCGAAGAAAGGAAAGCTATCTTTCCCTTTATACTCTGACCGTAAGTATATCAGACCAGCGTGTTGTGTAGCAAGGAGAGAGCATCTCTTTTCCAATCTTCCACTTATTGTTGATACCTGAGGAGCTAAGCTTGAGCACATCTCTTCCCATATTTCCATTGATTGTGTCTAGTGTCTTCATGAGAGTATCTGCCCTCTTCCTGTCTTGGGAGTCGAAGAGGCTTAATTGTACTTGATTTCTTGGTATTATACCAGAGAGAGTGACCCCTGCCTTCTTGTAAGAATACCCTGGCATAAATATTTTTTTTAGGCACTCTATCGCAAGCTTCGTGATAGTTATCGTGTCGCTTGCTGCAGTATGAAAATCCATAGAGAAATACCCAGAGTGCTGCCTTGCTCTTGGCTTGAACCTGTTTGTGTAGATAAACACACTGACTGACCTTGCACACGCGGCTTCCCCTCGCAACTTCTCTGCACACCTTGCAGCGAACATACTCACGTACTCAGACATACGATCATATTCAGATATTTCTATAGAAAAAGATCTCGAGGTACATATGCTCTTTTTCATACTCCTCCCCTCCTCAAGGATGAAGTGCGGTATGCACTTAAGCTCTCTGACCATCCTTAGACCAACTACATTCATCATCTTCCTTACCCACGTCTCATCGCACTCAAGCAAATCCTTTGCCGTATGGATTCCGTACTTCTTTAGTTTTATAGCGTACCTCATACCTACTCCCCATATCTCATCTATCGGGAGTCTACCTAAGACACTAGCTATCTCCCTCTTATCATGTAGGTAACAGACTCCTTCCGGAGATTTCTTTGCAAGATATCCAGCTACTTTACAGAGAGTTTTTGTGTATGATATTCCTATTGATATAGGTATACCCGTCCACTCTCTCACTTTCTTTCTGAGATGAACGGCAAAGACATATGGGTCTTTTATTCCTCTAAAATCAAGGAAAGCCTCATCAATAGAATATATCTCGTACGCAGGTATATTTCTTGAAACGATATCAAACACACGCTTTGATATATCTCCGTAGAGAGCAAAGTTTGAGGAGAAAAGCTGTACATTATGTCTTCTCACAAGATCTTTCTTTTTAAATATGGGCTCTCCCATCTTCAGTCCAAGTGCTTTTGATTCATTTGATCTCGCTATCACACATCCGTCGTTATTTGAAAGTACTGCGACGGGTTTCCTCTCAAGATGTGGCCTGAATACCCTCTCACAAGAAGCGTAAAAATTATTACAGTCTACAAGCGCTATCATCCCACACTGTTAAAAGACCACATGACCTTTCCCCAGACATACGACTCTGAACCCTCAAAAATTTTAATTGGTCTCATAGACGTATTCTCAGGAAATAAGAAAACAACACCATCTATTTCTCTGTATCTTTTCACAGTAAAATCTCCATCTACAACAGCAAGTACAATGTCACCGCTCTTAATTTTTTCAGCTCTATCAACAAGCAAGATACTCCCATCAAAAATTTTAGCATTTATCATAGAGGTCCCACTCACACGAACAAAAAATGTTGCACTTGGGTGCTTGATAAGTTTCTTATCCAGAGAGAGATCAAACTCAAGGAAGTCGTCAGCTGGAGAGGGAAATCCGGCAGGGACTGCCTGCGAATAAAATGGTACAGCACTAAGGATACCTATCTTCTCAAGAGAAGGTGTTGTCGTCTTCATATCTAACTCTATTTGAATAGTTCAAAAGGAGTTAAAAATACTAATTTTTTTAGTAAATACTAATTTTTTTAGTATTAAATATTTAGTTTTCTAATTACCTGAGTCTGGTAAGGCTATATCAACATTATCTCTGTAATCTCCGAGAAGGTGCTCAGCAAAATAGTACCACATCATCTTCTCGTAATAAGATCTAAAATCCCCGTATCCATGTCTTTTACCAGGAAATATCATCATATCAAACCTCTTCCCAGCCTTAATAAGTTCGTCGGCAAGACGAAGCGAGTTCGTTGGATGCACATTATTATCAATATTTCCGTGGGTAAGAAGAAGATGACCCTTCAAATTCTTAGCAAGAGATTGATTTGTCTTAATTTTTGCATTCCAAGTGAGCTCTTCGGTCTCGTTCCCATCTTCATCTTTCTTCTTCTTATATACTGCCTCAACCCCATTGTGTGTCTCACTCCACCACTTATTGTAGATATTATTATCATGGTTACCAGCAGAAGAGCAGGCAACATCATAAAAATCAGGGTAAGTCAGAAGCGCGGCAGTAGACATAAACCCACCACCAGAGTGACCAAAAATTCCAACGTGATCAAGGTCAATCCAAGAGTGTCTCTCAGCCAACTGCTCGAGTGACCTCTTATCGTCAGCAAGTGCGTAATCTCTAAGATTTTGATATCCGAAAGTGTGGTAATACTTTGATCGCATAGGACTACCACCTCGATGTCCCATGCTCACAACAATAAACCCTAACTGAGCGAGAGCAGTGTTGTATCTTCCTGAGATGGTAAAATCATTTGTAAAAGACTCAACCTGAGGCCCTGGGTATACATATGAAATTATAGGATATTTCTTTTCCGGATCAAAATCAAATGGTTTATACATGACCCCATAAAGGTCAGTAATGCCATCGTCAGCCTTAACTTTAAACCGCTCTGGCATCTTCCATCCTGCGTGGTAGAGAAGACTGAGATCTGCCTCCTCTAAACTCATAAGTATATTCCCAGAAGCATCTCTTAAGACAGAGGTAGGTGTCATGTCAACTGCAGAGTAGTTATCAACAAAATACTTGCTAGACTCAGAGAAATTCACTCTATGGTTATATTTTTCCTTGGTTAGAAGACTCATTCCTGAACCATCAAAATTTGAGCTATAGATCATACTGTAGTACGGATCAACACCTTTCTCTCTACCAAAAGCCTGATAGTAAACCTTTCTATTTAATGTGTCTATATCCTGAATTCTTCCTGTAATAAAATACCCTCCGTTAGTTATCTTATTCTTTAGCACCCCAGTATTACCGTCATAGAGATAAAGTTGTCCCCAGCCATTTTTTTCAGACCAGTAGATTAGCTCTTTCCCTTCATCTAAGACAGCAAGCTGTCTATAATTCCAGTTATGATAAGGGTGATTTACATCCTCAAATAAAAACTTAATCGAGCCATCAGATGTGTTAATATATGATACGTCTAACGTATCACTTGTCCTATTTAATCTTACCATATACAACCTTTCTGACTTATCTTTTGTGAGATGAAGAGATATGGTCTGATCTACGTACTTATCTTCATCCACCACAATCCTTTCCCTACTCTCAACGTCAAAAATTTCAAGCACTTCCTGAGGCACATTTACCTCACCCGGCATCGCATACTTATACACCTCAAGTTCTGGACGAGGCTTCTTTAAAGTATTAATAACAAAGAGCTCATCGACCTTCCTAGAATCTGACCTATTTGAATATAATTTCTTAGAGTCTTTAAACCATGTAGCCCTAGCGCGCATCCTCTTATCTGATGTCGTGTCTTCATGCCTCCACTGGTATGAAAACCACCTCTCTCCATCTTCAGTGAGCTGAATTTCAACACTATCCTCATCACCTACTTCCATAAGGAAAAGGTTATGATTTTTAGCAAAAACAACATATGAGGAGTCAGGAGCGTAGCTAGCCCAATCATTTTTCTCTTCTTTAGGAATTGTGTCTCCTCTCACAAGAGTCTTATTAACGATATCATACCTATACTCAATACTATCTATCTGAAAAGTTAATGTCCTATTATCTTTCTCTAACTCTAACTCATCAAGATCTAACTCATTGTGATTGACAGGTCTTCTCGTTAAATCGCTTAGCTTAGCTGAAAAATCTAAGTTATCAAAAAGCTTAGTTTTTACCTTCCTAACTGGGTCGACAATATAAAAATTCTTGCCAGATGTTGTTGTATATGAGTACCAGAACTTGTCACTCTCCTCAAACCATTTAGGAGAGACAGATGTACTTTTAAGCATCTTAGATAGATTGTCTTGATTAAACTTTTCAGCAGCCTTAAAATTTGCCCTTTCTTGCGCATTTGAAAAAAATGCTGTCAATAGAAGTGTGGTAAGTATCCTCATAATTAAGTATTAATGTGTAAGTCAATTTATAAATAAAAAAAGAAAACATTTTATTTGAGTGAAAAAATTTAGTAGAAGATTATTTAATTAAACTAAATGACTAGCTCCCAGAAAGTATATAATTTATTATTTACTATGACTGCCATCACATCTTGGCATTT
>JAYPDR010000002.1:42939-43641 GCA_038125345.1 Marinoscillum sp.
AATCCATTAAGTATTCTACCTCTATATTTCTGAATTCTATCTGACCTTGTTTCAGACTGTTTTGCTTTAGTAAAAAAAAGAATATAGGCTCTTTTCCTTCCTCGAGTTAGTTTCTCAAAAGCACGTTTAAAGTCTAAAGAGGAAGAAAATGCTTGAGTAAGTTCAACTGGATACCTTAGACTTCTATCTGAGACAGTAACTTTTAATCCTTGCTCCTCTATTTTAATTGCTTTATCAATAAAATCATTTATGACTGATCTTTTAGATTTCACCTCTTCAGATGAGGTAAATGTTAGCATTCTCACGTGATGAGAATCTTCTCCTGGTGAAATAAGGATATTATCTTTATCTTCAATAAGCACTCCTTTAAAAAAACTAATAGAAAAGTAAGATTTAAAAAGTCCTATTACAAACACATTCTTACCATTGAATGTGTAGCAGAGAGATCCCCACTTAATTGTCTCCTTAAGATTAATATTTTTTATAGTATCTCTTAATAAAAGTATTTCTTTTTTCCATGTAGAAATATTTTCTAAAAATTTCTGTATTTCTCTTGGCATCTCTTACCATTAAATTTAATCAAGAAACTAGAGAATAATAGGACGTCCAATAAAATAAAAAAAGGAGCTATCTCTAGCTCCTTCCTGGTCGGGGTGGCAGTATTTGAACTACCCCCATAAACATACTGAAAATCAGTTAGTT
>JAYPDR010000003.1:0-18218 GCA_038125345.1 Marinoscillum sp.
AAAGGAATTCGGGCGATAAGTTCATCTATTAGAAGAAGCATACCTGCATTTTTAGATTCTAAAATTCATCATAACAACATGCTTAGTTTAGTTATAGCCAAGATGCATGCTAATATTGCTGGTTTTGATGCAGCTGTTATGTTGGATGAACGAGGGTTTGTTGCTGAACTAAATGATACAAATTTATTTATGGTAAAAAACAATAAAGTATATACCCCTTTCCCTCATGCTTGTCTTCCAGGAATAACTAGAGGAACATTTATAGAATTGTTAAGGGAAAACAATATTGAATTACAAGAAAGAGACTTGACTCTTGTTGAATTTATAAATGCAGATCTTGTTTTCGCCACTGGAACAAATGGTGAGATTACTCCAGTTACTGAAATTGATGGTAGAACTATTAAGTGTGATCATAATTTTTTAGAAAACACAAAAAATCTTTTTGAGGCTAAGCTCCCTTCTCTTTGTGAACCTTTGTAGTTTTATAATAGTGATCCCATAAAACTATTCCTAGAGACACAGTAATATTAAATGAATGTTTTGTTCCAAACTGTGGTATTTCTATCGCAAGGTCAGCGCATCCAAGAGATTCATCAGAAACACCAAAAACCTCATTGCCAAAGACAAAAGCAAATTTTTCGTCTGGTTTAGGATTGAAATTTTTTAGGTCTATACTCTCATCTGTCTGCTCGACTAGAGCTATTTTCCATCCTTCATCTTTTAATAGCTTCTTAATTTTTTTAATAGAAGAAATATATTCCCATTCTACAGATTCAGTCGCACCAAGCGCGGTTCTCTCTATGTCCTTATTTGGAGGAGACCCAGTGATTCCAACTAAATAAATTTTTTTGATAAGGAAAGCGTCAGACGTCCTAAAACAAGAACCTACATTATTCAAACTTCTTAAATTATCTAAAACAATAATAACCTCTCTTTTCTTCTTCTCTTTGAATTGACTGACCTCAATTCTTTTTAGTTCCTCGATTTTTGTTTTCTTCAATTTCTGGAAAAAAATAAATATTAGCTTTTTTTAATAACTGAAACGCCACTTCTTCTCCCTTCATTTTCTAGGAGGATAAAGTATAAGCCGTTTTTTAGATAAGACCCATCGAACAAGAACTCATGACTACCGTATTTGAGCTTTTTGTTAGTGATTTCTTTAATATCTCTGCCACTTGAATCAACAACTTTTAAATATGTATGTCCAGTCTTAATTTCTATTTTAATATTTAAATTATTTTTAAAAGGATTTGGATAAACATCAATTCTCTTCGACATAGGGCGGGGCTCTTCTGTACTTGTTCTTGTCCCAACTAATATCGGAATATACTTAAAGTCTTCATATAGAATAGATCTTATAGTAGACTCTTCTGTCCCAAACCAATCCATTAGAACTGAGCCGTATACTGATCTAAAGTCATACTCATATTCAATATTATCTATATATTCTAATGATGGAAGTGTCCCAATAGGGTCAGGGTTTACAAATGGACTCAAAAAAAACATTGGTGCCGCTTCACCATGATCCGTACCATATGATTTATTCTGAAACACTCTTCTTCCAAACTCAGAATATGTCATGGTTAACACTCTCTCTTCTAGATCTCTAGAAATTATATCTTGCTGAAAAGCAAATACAGATTCAGAAAGAATTTCCATTAGCTGTGCGTGCCTTCCTATTTCAGGGTCAGATTTTTCTACTTGGTTGTCGTGCGTATCAAATCCTCCAAGCCTAACAACAAAAATTTTGGATTTTAATCCACCTCCAATAAGTTGAGCTACTATTTTAAGCTGTTGAGCAAGGTCATATTCAGGATATTCTATGGAAGAATTTCCCCCAATTTCAGCTGCCTCTTCTAACCTGTCAAAGTAATCATTTGTTAGTTTTGATGCGGTCCTTATATATTGAAGTTCATGTCCATGTGGTGTATCTGGAACCTCTCCTTCTCCCTCTTTTATATCTACAAATGAGTTTAGGCTTTTAATTGCCATGCCCATATTAACAATAGGCCCCTGACAGGTATTAGAAGTTGTTCGGCCAATGGTAAGGGCAAGTGGGTCTGGAAATTCAGAACTTGGATAACCATCAGGGTATGAGGGATGATTATTACTAAGATATCTCCCAAACCATCCACTAAATATAAACTCATCAGAAGATGAAGCGGAGTTCCATATGTCAGTTGATCTAAAATGAGATTTATTTGGGTTGGGATAACCTACGTTTCTTACAAACCCTAATTTATCCTCATTGAATAAGCTCTGAAACTTCCCCATTTTAGAGTGAAGCCCTGTATTTGAGACACCATTCAATTTTAAAATTTTTTGTTCGGGAATCATTAAGTCTGGTCTTCGTAAAGGTTTTGAAACACCTCCTGTCCCATCTCGCATTAATATATCATACTGATCTATTGGGATAAGAGTATTTATACCATCGTTTCCCCCATCAAGAAACACAAGAACTAAGCATCTGTCAGAGATTGATCCAGTATTTGTTAATGCTTGAAGATTTGAAGATTCAGCCATAACACTAACTGGAATACCAGATAAATATAAAGGTATAGCACCTATTGGTATAGATCTTTTTATAAAGTCTCTTCTCTTCATTTTAACTTAAATAATACTTAGGCATTAAACATATTTCCTTTAGGAGTTGTCGTAGTTTTTTATTTAAACCCTCCCTTTTCTCATCAGATGAATCATTTATATAGTCATTGAACTCATCTTCCCAAATATTTGGATTTCCCCCCAATACAATATTTTTTAAATCGTTTTTTATCTCTTCTGATAACTCGTTAGCAACAGGAAGTAACCACTTGCAAAACTCGTCTACTATTAAATTGATATCTTGTGGTTTATCTAGTTTCATAACAAAATCCATGGGTTGACAAATGGTTTTAAGACCATCTTGAAAACCACTTATTCCAGCATTAGATAAAAAAGATTTTATTTGAGTAGTTCTAAGAGGAAGTGTAACAGATGAAATCCAATACTCATGGTAGAGGGGAGCTTGGTAAAATGCAGGCCATCCTGCTACATTAGGGCTATCTATTATACTCTGACCTTGATCACTAATATTTGCATGTTTTCCTCTCCAGAAGAAATATTTATTTCTAAAGTTAAATTCTTGATAATCAGAAAATGGAAGCTGTCTAATAGTTCCTAAACTAAAGTCAATAGGACTTTTAATTTTTGCTCCAATAGAATGAGTTTCGTAAAAGTGTGAACTTTTAAATAAAGCCTCAAGAACAGGTTTTATTTCATAATTATTATCCCTAAAGATTTTAGCAAGAGGCAAAATAATTTTTTCTTTCACCTCTTCGTCAATAACATAATAAACAAACCATCTATAAATTTTTTCACATATGTATTCGGAAACCCTATCATTTTCAAAAATGAGATCAACAAGATCTTCATGTTCTTTCTCACCATTATTCGTAATTATCTTGTTAGAGAATTTTGAAGAAAATGTTTTTGTACTAGTATCATGTCTCTCAGAATTAAAATATTGCCTCTCGCTTCCAGCAAAATCTGGCTCAACCTGCCATCCTGTTAACACCTTTGAAGCTTGAATTATATCATCTTCTGTGTAGTATGTGTAGCTGCCATCACCATCAATAGGTCCTTTGCCAACTGTGAAGAGCTCTAAAAGTTCCCTCGCATAATTTTCATTTGGAGCCTCTTTGACATTATAGATACCACTTAAATAAACTAACATCATAGCATCTACATTAATCATCTTCACTATGCGCTTGAAATTCCCAAGAAAATTATTTCGTAGTTTTTGATGCATCCAGTAAACGTATCTAGCATCATTAACAACAGCAGCCTCAGTTGCAAAATGATTTTGCCAAAATAAAACCATATTTTCCCTTATAGATATTGGATTTTTTTTATCAAGAATTAGTGAAACTCTCCAGGCCGCATATGAATTCTCTCTTTTTGAATCATCTCTTTTTTTGATAGAATTAACCCACGTCTCTCCTAATGGAGTTTCTGGATCATTTTCATCTAAAAAATTTAGTGGTGGGTCAAAGATTCTTTCTGAATCATCAAGGAGCTTATTCAATGTTTTATGTAAACCATCATTTAGGGAAGATGTTATCTCATCGTAAGTTGGTCCGATTGTAGCTCTTCTCAGAAGGTGTGCAGCCTTCTCAAAAGTCCATTCAGAAGTGTCAGCCTCAAGGCCTGCAATTTGTTGAGGAAATACAGGGGATTTTTTATTTCCAGCTTGGTAAACCTTGTCTCTATTAATGACTGACTTTTTTTTTTCAGTTAGATTCCCCATCTTTAGAAGCTTCAATAAATAATTTAAAATTTGAACAATTCTATATTTAAAAATTATCTATTGCAAGCATAACACTTAATTTTAAGCGATTGTCTGATAAAAATAAAAAAATTAAAGAAACGCCATTAATGAGGCAGTATAATGAGATAAAAATAAAGCATCCGGATGCGATGCTTTTATTTCGTGTTGGGGATTTTTATGAGACTTTTGGACAAGATGCAATTCTTGCAAGTAAAATATTAGGAATAGTTCTCACAAAAAGAGCTAATGGAGCAGCCTCTCATGTTGAACTAGCAGGGTTTCCACATCATTCTTTAGAGACATATCTGCCAAAGTTAGTTAATGCAGGTTGTCGAGTAGCGGTATGCGATCAATTGGAAGATCCTAAGAAAGCTAAAGGAATAGTTAAGAGAGGAATTACAGAGCTCGTTACTCCAGGACTATCTTTAAATGATACGGTCCTAGATGCTAAAAAAAATAATTTTTTAGCATCTATTTATATTCATAAGAATGATGTTGGAGTTGCTTTTCTTGATATTTCTACTGGAGAGTTTTCTTTAACTAATTGTGATTTTGATAAACTTGAAAAGCTTATTAATATTTATGACCCATCAGAAATACTTTGTTCTAAAGATGATAAACATTTAATTGTAAAAAGTTTCAAAGAGAAGAATATATTTTCTTTAGATAGTTGGATATTTAAGATCGGATACGCAAAAGATAAATTGATTTCTTTCTTTAATGTAAGAAACATTAAGGGGTTTGGAGTAGAGGAAGAGGAGCAAGGAATTATCGCTGCTGGTGCTATTCTTTTTTATTTAGAGTTGACTGAGCATAACGAGGTCTCAAATATAACCTCTTTATCACGCATTGATGACGAGCAATATATGTGGTTAGATAAGTTTACAGTTAAGAATCTTGAACTTATCTATCCTTCAACTAAAGATGCTGTTACTCTTAAATCTGTTATTGATAAGACACTGACACCTATGGGGTCTAGGACGATGAGTAGATGGATTTTAAATCCCCTGATAGATAAAAAAGAAATTGCGTTTCGTCAAGAGTTTGTTTCATCATTTATTTCCAATGAAGATGTAAGGGACATCGTACTTGAATCTATGAGAGAGATATCAGATATAGAAAGAATAGCTTCAAAAATTGCTTTAAATAGAGCTTCACCAAGAGAATTAATATATCTTAAAAACTCTTTACTATCAGTTGAAAAATTAAGATCTCACATTAAAGAGAGCAATATTAAAAGCTTTAAATTATGGTCAGACGATGTTCCTAATTCAAAAGAAGTTATTCAGAAGATAAGTGGATGCCTTAATGAAGATGTTTCATTATTATCAAGTGGTAAAGTAATAAAGTATGGTTATAATAATGAACTTGACAGACTTAGATCAATATCTGACGGTGGAAAAAATACTTTATTAAAAATTCAAAATGAGGAGATTAAGAAGACAGGGATATCCTCTCTTAAGATAGCTTATAATAAAGTTTTCGGATACTATTTAGAGGTTACAAATGCACATAAAAACAAAGTTCCATCAAACTGGATTAGAAAACAGACTTTAGTTAATGCGGAGAGATATATAACTGAGGAGTTGAAAGAGTACGAGGAAACGATACTTCATGCAGATGAGAAAATTTTGGAGATAGAGAAAGAACTTTTTTTTAATCTTATAATAGATATATCAACTAGTATACCAAGCCTACAGAAAATTTCTAGGGAGATAGCGTTTCTAGATTGCGTTCTCTCTTTCTCAACATTAGCTTTAGATTCTAACCTTAGTAAACCAAAAATATCAGATGGAAAAAAAATAGAAATTAAACAAGGTCGACATCTTATTATTGAAAAAACGCTTCCGCCAGATGAAGTGTATATACCAAACGACGTCTATCTTGATAATGACTCTCAACAAATTATAATAATTACTGGACCAAATATGTCAGGTAAATCTGCAATTATTAGGCAGGTAGCACTTATTGTTATTTTAGCTCAAATGGGTTCTTATGTGCCTGCAGAATCAAGTAAAATTGGAATTATAGATAAGATTTTCACAAGAGTAGGGGCTTCAGACAATATCTCGAAAGGAGAATCTACATTTATGGTCGAGATGCTTGAAACATCGAGCATAATGAATAATCTCTCGGACAGAAGTTTAGTTCTTATGGATGAAATAGGCAGGGGAACTAGTACTTTTGATGGAATCTCAATAGCTTGGTCAATAGTTGAGTATTTACATAATCAAAAAGAATTAAAACCAAAGACATTATTTGCCACCCATTATCATGAACTTAATCAGTTAGAAGAAAAATTATCAAGAGTTAAAAACTTTAATGTTTCAGTGAAGGAGGTAAATAATGATATTCTTTTTTTAAGAAAATTAGTGCCTGGTGGATCAGAGCATAGTTTTGGAATTAATGTCGCTCAGTTAGCAGGAATGCCAAATAAAATACTTATTAGAGCACATCAAGTGCTGCAAAATTTAGAGAGCAACACTATAAAGAAAAAAATTAAGACTCCTGAATCAAAACAATTCGAACAACTCAAATTTAATTACAATGACCCAGAGTATGAGAAAATAAAAAAAATATTAGAAGAAGTTGACATCAACACAATTAATCCAGTTCAGGCATTAGTTAAGCTTAATGAGGTACTAGAGTATATTAAGTCTACAAAATAATGAAGAAGTTTTTTTTAAAATTTTAAATGAAATTTCATTAAGAGAATTATAAATTTGCAAACTTGTGTACCAATAAGCGAGAATAGCTCAGTTGGTAGAGCACAACCTTGCCAAGGTTGGGGTCGTGGGTTCGAATCCCATTTCTCGCTCTTCATTTTGCCCGGATGGTGGAATTGGTAGACACGCAGGACTTAAAATCCTGTGAACCTTATAGTTCGTGTGGGTTCAAGTCCCACTCCGGGTACAATTATCCTCAAGAATAATTTATTGTTTTTGGGGATATTTTTTTGGCTAAGTTTTACAAATATCTAACGCTTAATGAGAAAGGTAAATTTTTTATTTATTGCAGGACTCTGTTTAATTATTTCATGTAACTCAAATATTGGTGATGATTCAGACGATTTAAATATAGATTCTTGTGGTGTGGAATTAAATGAAAATGCTCCTAAAATCTCATGGTTCAAAGGATATAATGGAACTGGTGAGGAGTCTCATGGACATTTTATCATGAATTGTAGCGATGGAGGGTTTTTGCAAATAGGTGAAACAGGGTATATCCCTAATTCAAAAATATTAGTCATTAAAATAGATAATGAAGGTGATTTATTGTGGGCGAAAGAAATTGGTCAACTGAAAAGTAATTTAGGAAATTCAGTTATTGAGACTGATGACTCGTACTTTGTGGTTGGTGCATTAGACGAAAACAGCGCCATAATTAAACTTGAAAAATCCTCAGGAGAAATTATTAGTTCAAAAACTTTTGATTTGGGCGGTTCAGATGCATTTGAGCATATTGTTGAATACCAAAATGAGCTTATAGCAGTAGGATACAAAAATGCTAATGATAGTCAAAATACTTTTTTTACAGAGGGTCAAGCTACAATATCTATATTGAGTGAAACAGGTAATTTAATACAAACAAAATCACTAAATGAATATTTAGCACAAGCGTATCGAATTGAAATTTACAATAATTATTTTTTTGTAAGCGGATTGAGTGATGAAGCTAATGATTATGTTCTTTTAAAAATGGATACTTCATTAAATGTTATTTGGAGTAAAAGGTATGGTGGTACACAAAGTGATCATAATTTCGGAATGGATATTGACCTAGATGGTAATATTTTCCTAACAGGGCACACTCTTTCTGACACAGAAAATTGGGATACCTACACTATGAAAATTAATCTTGATGGCGATAAAATTTGGGAATCTAAAGTGGGAAATCCAAGAGGATTTGACCCGAAATATATACACGACGAAACTTGGGACGTAAAAGGCACTAATGATGGAGGGTGTATTATTGTAGCTGGATCTGGTGATGAGTATGAAAATTATAATGCGTATTGTGATTCAAATGGAACTTCTTCAAATCAATGGGTTGTATACTTAATCAAGTTTAGTGAAAGTGGTAAGGTTGAATGGCAAAATATTTATTTCGATTCTGAGGGAGGAGATTGGGCTGGTGAAGCAATAACATTAACTAATGACAATGAAGCTGTTGTTGCAGTTGACAATGGATCATTTGGATTTTTAAAAATAAATTCGTTTTAAAAAGTTCAATTTTTAGTGTTTCTACAACGGTTCATTATTTTCACTTGAACCAGCGATTATTTCGAAAATATCTCAATGGGGTGTACTAAACGAGACAAAATCTCTTTTTGAACCTTATCATTATCTGTTTTTTATCTAAATATTCATTCTCATCTCCTATTTTCAAGTTTATCTAAAACCACTTTTGATAACGACATGAAAATTCTTAGCTTAGGCTTTTAACTATAAATTTTTATATAATGAATAAGTATTTAATAAGAAGAGAAATCGAAGGGGCATCTCAAATTCCATCTGATAAATTAGAAGAAATTGGAAAAGGTTCAGAATCTGTATTAGTAGAGATGAGGAATGAAGGAAAAAACATTGAACAAGAACAAAGCTATGTAGCAGGAAATAATATTTTCTGTGTATACAATGCTGAATCAGAAGATGTTATTAAAGAACATGCCGAACGCACTGGAGCACCTGTCAATGAAATAACATTAGTTTCAAACGTATTAAAACATAACACTAATAATTAAAAACCTGCCCTTCTAATTTTGTTTTTTTAAACTATATACTGATATTGGATTATTCTTTAATGAAATGAAAAATGTTTTTAGAACGATCAATTAATCAAGCAGATAATATTGGGTGGATTGAAGTAATTTGCGGCTCAATGTTTTCCGGAAAGACGGAGGAACTTATAAGGAGAGTAAAAAGAGCAAAGTTAGCTAAACAAAAAATTAAAATATTTAAACCAAAGCAAGATACAAGGTACAGTGTTAAAAAAGTTATCTCTCACGACAATAACTCAATAAAATCAAAACCTGTTAAATCTAGCGCAAAAATACTAGAGTTAGCTTCCAAGTTTGATGTAATAGGAATAGATGAAGCTCAATTTTTTGATGAGAATATTGTTGATGTATGTAATGAACTTGCAAATTCTGGTAAAAGAGTAATAGTAGCAGGGTTAGATATGGACTATAGAGGAAAACCCTTTGGTCCCATGCCGAATCTTCTGGCAATTGCTGAGTATGTAACTAAAGTTCATGCTGTATGTACTAGATCTGGGAAGATGGCTTCGTACACTCATAGGATGGTAAAAAATGAAGATCTTATTCTATTGGGAGATGTTAAAAAGTACGAGGCGCTAAGTAGAAAGGAATTCATAAAATCTAGAACTATAACAACAAATAAAAATGGAAAAAGTTAAATCATACGCTGCTCTTAGCTCAGACTACCCTCTTCAGCATCACGAAATATACCGAAGAGAGTTAAATCAAAATGATATAAATATAGATATTATGTACTGTGGTGTTTGTCATTCTGATATTCATATGGCTAGAAATGAATGGAATAACACTTCTAAATATCCAATGGTTCCTGGCCACGAAATTATAGGGAGGGTTAGAGAGGTTGGAGCAGAAGTCACTAAGTTTAAGAAAGGAGATATAGTCGGAGTTGGAGTATATGTAGACTCCTGCGAAAAATGTGATAATTGTAAGACAGGAAAAGATCACTATTGTGAAAATGGGATTGTTTTAACATATAATTCTTATGAATATGGCACTAGTACTATAACATATGGAGGATATTCAAAAAGTATTGTTGTAAAGGAAAATTATGTAATTCTCATACCTGATAAAATGAATTTAAAAAAAACAGCGCCTCTTTTATGTGCAGGAATTACAACATACTCTCCACTTAGATATTTTAAAATTGGACCTGAACATAAAGTTGGGATTGCTGGACTAGGGGGGTTAGGACACATGGGACTAAAGTTTGCCGCTTCATTTGGAGCAGATGTCGTAGTTTTTAGTACCTCTGACTCAAAAAAAGAGGAAGCCCTTTCTATGGGTGCAAATCACTTTGTAAATATTAATAACCGTGATGATGTAAACAATCATTTAAATTCATGTGATTATATTCTTGATACGGTATCAGCAAATAGAGATATGGCTCAAGTTTTTTCTTTCTTAAAGACAGATGGTAGGATAATGATTGTTGGTCTTCCAATGGAGCCTTTATCTATTTCAAGTTTTTCACTAATAGACAAGAGAAAGGGAATAGTTGGATCGGCTATAGGGAGCATATCTGAGACACAAGAAATGATTAATTATTGTAGTGAAAATAATATTTATCCAGAAGTTGAATTAATTCCAATTTCAAAGATAAATGAGGCTTTTGACAGAACAATTAATAAAGATGTAAGGTATAGGTTCGTAATTGATATGTCAACACTATAACTCTCTCCCTCCGGCAGGACAATTTTTTCTCAGAAAGTCAGTGAACATAAGTCTTACATGAGGGTAAGCCCCATCTTCTCTAATACCATGTGATCTATTAGGATAAGAAAGCATATAGAAAACTTTCTTATGTTTTATTAACTCATTAGCTAACATCTCAGCGTTTTGGTAGTGAACATTGTCATCTCCTGTACCATGTATATATAATAAATTTCCCTTTAAGTTTTTAGCGTATTTTATAGGTGACCCATCAACATAATCTTGATAACTTTCTTTAGGGTCACCCATATACCTCTCTTGATATATGTTGTCGTACGTTAACTGATTAGCGACAGCAGCCACAGCAATTCCAGTATGAAATATTTCTGGATATTGGAACAAACAATTAAGAGTAGCAGTTCCTCCACCACTCCAACCGTGAACAGCTACACGAGATGTATCTATGAAATTATACTTTTCAAAAACTGCTTTTGCTCCCATAGCCATATCTCTGACATTAATCCTACCAATATTTCTGTAGATAGCTTTTCTCCAAGCTCTTCCTTTAGGAGATGGCGTACCTCTGCCATCAAAAGTGACATATACATAACCATCATCACCTAAATTACCATCGTATAACCCATTTGTTCCTGCACCATATCTATTCACACCTGTTTGTCCTGCTGGTTCGCTGTAGAAATAAAAAAGCACAGGATATTTTTTGTTAGGATCTAAATTTTTTGGTTTTACAATCCACCCCTCCATTGTCACATCATCTACAGTTGTTATTTGAAAAAATTCAAGAGGATGATCATTTTTTTTTGTTATGTCAAACTTTCTTAACATGTTTTGATCTTTATTTAAAAATGAATGATCAGGGAGAGAAACAACTGCTTCCATAGGTTCTGTGTAGTAGTTCGAGAAGGAATGGAATGCGTATTTAGCTTGAGAACTAATTTGATAGGAGTGAGAACCCTCAAGAACTGAAGGAGTAATTTGTTCTAAAGACCCATTCCCATCTACAGACATCTTATACAAGTACCTTTCTGTGGGATTATCTGGAGAGGCAATAAAATATACTTCCTCATTTTTTTCATCGTACGCTAAGGGTCTTATAACATCAAATTCCCCTTTAGTTACAAGATATTCATTCTTTTTCTCAATATTAAATCTGTAGATATGGGACCAACCATCCTTCTCAGTAGTGTAAAGGAATTCTTTCCCATCATTAATAAATTTCCAACCCGCCTGAACTTGATAAGGCCAAGAACTTCTCAAATCTACCCATGCATCATCCTTCTCTTCCATCAGGAGTTCACTTTCTCCGCTTTCAGAATCTGCAATAAATATTTTGCTGTGGTTTTGTTTTCTGTTGAGCTGCTGAATCATCAAATTATTTGTTTGAGGAACCCATGTCATTCTTGGTAGATAAAATTTATTGGATTCGCCAGGGATATCTATCCACATTGTTTCACCATCATTTAAATCAATCACTCCTATTCTAGCGGGAGATAAATCTTCACCAACTTTTGGGTATTCTACGGGTATTGTAAATGAGTAGATAGAGTCTGTATTATTAATCATATAAAAATCTCTAACCTGATTAGCATCTATCTGCCAGAAAGCAATTTTACTTCCGTCACTATTAAAGATAAAGCCATCTCTGCACCCAAATTCTTCTTCGTACACCCAATCAAATGTTCCATTTATGAGTTTATTTGTTCCGTTTGAACTAGTTAATTTTTTTACTTCACCTGAGGATAAGTTTTCAATATATATGTTAACACTTGTGCTAGAATTTCTTACTCCACTGTCTGTTTTTTCTTTGGATACAAAGGCAACATTATTTTCATCAGGAGAAAATTTTGCAAACATCAAGCTTGACGCTGACATTTGTTTTCCAATTTTTTTTAAATTATTAGTTTTAAAATCATAGACCCAGTAATCACCTCTTGTGTTATATCGCCACACTTTCACAGAATTTGTGAAAATAAGAATTTTATTTTTTGAAATTGAAAAAAAGAACGACTCAATATCTATATCTTCAATATCTGAAGATGATAAAATAATTTCATCTTTCCTTCCTTTTGTGCTTACTAATACTATGTTATTGTCTTTGATAGTGTAGTATCCGGTTTCATTTTCATTCCACACAACATCATTTGGAAGCACTCTCCCAAAAGCACTTGCTGTAAAGAAAAAGAAAAAATAAAATAGAGGTTGTAGTAATTTATGAATTGTGATCATATTCTTATTTAATAAAAATAAAAATTATATTAAATTGTTATTAAATACAATTTTAAATAAGATGAATAGAATTGGTTTTCAATTTAGTAATTCTGAAAATGAAGATATTTTCAGGGTTTTTGATACTTACGTAGATGATAGTAAAGAAAAACTCACAAAGGCTGCTGATAACTTAATGAAGTTATATAAGTCAGAAGATCTTGATGAAAAAAACAGAAAGACATTAATTGATTTTGAAAAAAAGCTAAGAATGATTTTCAAGCAGGTTGATGAAATAGATAAAGAGGTTGAAGAGATGGCGAGAAGAAAAAGAATTTCTCGAGACTAATTCATAAATCTCTCACTGTATGTCATATATGAGGGTCTGAGTGGACTTTTAATTTCAAAAATCTTTGAGTTAGAGGTAGAATTAAAAGTTATTTTTTCAGCCTCAGATACAATAACAAAATCCCCTTTGTTCATGTTTTTATCATTCAAACTAATTTCTCCATCAATAATAAAATAAGAATAAATTGATTTTGAATCTAAATCTAAATGAACTTCCTTAAGTGATTCAATAGTATATGAATTGATTTCAATCCCTTCAGACTCAATTAACATAGGAGCTCCATTTCCTGCAATTTTTTTGATACTATATCCATCTTTTTCAACAACCTCAAAATTCTTATTTTTATAATCGTCATAAGTTGCTTCTTTTTGCATAGAAGATTGAATATTTGGATCAAACCAAATTTGAAATATTTCTGAATGTTTATTAAGTTCCTCCGCATGGGATATGCCGTTGCCGGCTCTAATAATCTGAACATCTCCTTTCATTAAAGGAATCCACCTTTCTTGTTTTGTATCGTAATGGTTAATTGACCCTTCAAGAACAAAACTACAAATTTCAAATCCTTGATGTGGATGTAATCCAATAGTACTTTTTTGGCCTGGGGTCCAAGCGTGTGCCCAATAAAATAAGTTTGAATAAGGCCTAATTTTTCCACCATCTTGTGGAAACCCTATTGGTTTTTTTTCTAAAATTTCTCCGTGATTAAAATTGCCATCGGCCTGTTCTTCTTTCTTAATTAACTGTATATTCATATTTTAATTTTTCTAAAATAAAACTCCAAAGTTTTATTCTCATTTCAATTGATTTTTTTGCAATTTTTTTAACATCTTCCCATTTATAAAAATCATCTCCACATAAACTTTCTATCATCTTTAATGCTATAGGTCCATGATCATCCCCATCCAGCTCAATATGTCTCTCAAGATAATATACAAAAGTACTGGCCTTATTGCTATTGGTTTGATTTAGATTTTTTACAATTTTTATAAACATGTCCGGAATAACATTCTCTCGGCCAAAAGTAAAAGCTGAAGCTATTTTATGTGGCTCTCCAGATTCAATTACATCAAAAGTAAAGTTTAGAAAATCTTTTATTTCTTCTGGAATATTACATTCATTTATTACTGACCTATAATTTTTCCCCTGTTTAATTTTTTCAATCATGGAATAAATTATATGTGTGTTTGCTCCAATTTGATCCATGGCACTTATATATAGCTCAAAATGGCTCATCACTTCTCCATTTTTTAATTCATCAGTTTCTTCCTCTAATACAATTTCATTAATAAATCTTGCTGCTTTAGGATTTGAATTTGGAATCCAGGGATTATTAATATTTGTAAGATTTACCTGTAACGCCTTTAGTAGAGACATGAAATCCCATACAGCATAAATATGATACTCCATAAACATTTTCAAATCATCAAGGGAAGAAATTTTTCGATATAACTCATGTTCAACAAGAAGTTTTTTGGACGACTTGATATGGTTTATAATATTTTGTAAATTCATGGTTTATTCTTACGATTATTGAAGTATATTGTTTGAAAAAAATAAAATAAGCATGAACAAATTAAATTATAACGAAGAAGTCATTAAAGGGGGTCTTATTATTTCAGGGGTCTCAATACTGATGACCATGATAATCTATATTATAAATATTGAACTTATGGTTGAGTGGTGGTTTAGTTTAATTTCACTTCTTTTATCTATAGGGCTAGTTATTTTCATAGGTGTAAGTTTTAGGAATGCCTCGAGTGGTTTTATGTCTTATAAGGAAGCATTAAAGTTTACTTTTTTAGTCTTATTAATTGCGTATGTTGTTGGTGCTTTTTTTAACATTATGCTCTATAATGTCATTGACCCATCTCTTCCAGAAGTTATTAAAGAATTGACAGTAGAGAAAACTATTGCAATGATGGAGTCTTTTGGAACGCCCCAGGAAGCAATTGATAATGCTCTGCCTGAAATAGAAGAATCAATAATAAAAAACACGACTCCTACAGGAATTATAAAATCAACCCCCATGGGAGTTCTGTTTATGTTTTTATTGGCTTTGATTGCTTCTATTTTTGTCAAGAAAAATATACCTGTATCTGATAGAGCTAATTAATATTTCTTATTATATAATTTAATTCTCTTGCTATTAAATAGGAGGTGTTGAAATATTCGTCCTCTTCAGATGAGGATCCGTCAAAACTTTTAGGGTCTTCATATTTCAAATTAATATTTGCAATTGATCTAAAATCAATGGGACAATTTTTTTCTGCATCTGAGCAGTTAATGATAGATATAAATGATTTTAAATGGATTTCCTCAAGAGTCTTTGATTCTAGTCTTATGGATTGTTTATCAATTACCAATTTATTATTTAATTTTTTAACACCACATCTTAAAAGAGCTTTAAATACTCCATTATAAACTTCTGTCTTTTCTGCTCCAGCAGAATAAATGTTTAAATTTTTATCATAGTGGTTTGAAAAATATTTTGCCCAAAATTCACAAAACTGACTTCTTCGAGAATTATGTGTACAAATAAAAACTATTGACCTTGAAGAGCCTAGCAATTTATTTATTTGATTTATTACTTTTTCTAATCTCTCTTTTTGTTTATTACTAGGTTTGAATTTTACAATATCATCTATGAAATAATTGATTTTTTTTTTCATTACTGGTCAATTTTAACAAATTTTAGCATCTGAACGAGTTAGTCAAAGGTTATTAAATAATTAAATTTGTTGAAATTTTTTTACAATGAGTAGTAACTATTTAAAGATTCAAAATGCAATTAGTGAAGTAAATAAGGTTGTTGTAGGACAAGACTATATGATAAAAAGACTTTTAATGGGATTATTCACTCAAGGCCATATCTTACTTGAGGGGGTTCCTGGATTAGCTAAAACATTGACAGTTAATACCCTATCTAGCGTTTTAAAATTGGATTTTAAAAGAATTCAGTTTACTCCGGATCTTCTTCCTTCTGATGTAATTGGTACAATGATATATAACCAGAAGAAATCTTCTTTTGAAGTAAAAAAAGGCCCAATTTTCTCAAATATAATCTTAGCAGATGAGATTAATAGAGCTCCAGCAAAAGTACAGTCAGCTCTACTAGAGTCAATGCAAGAAAAACAAGTTACTATTGGAGAAAATACTTTTCAGTTAGACCTTCCATTTCTTGTTCTCGCAACTCAAAATCCTATTGATCAAGAAGGCACTTACCCTCTACCTGAGGCCCAGAGAGATCGGTTTATGATGAAATTAAATATCGATTATCCATCTAAAGAAGATGAATTAAAAATTATGCAGAGGATGTCAAACCTTAATTTCAAAAAAATCACAAAAACTGTTCTTAATAAAAAAGACATTAAATCAATTCAAGATGAAATTAACAATGTTTCAATTTCTGAGTCAATAGAAAAATATATTATAGAAATTGTTTCTGCTACAAGAAAACCTTCATTAATAAAACTTGATGATTTAGAAAATTATGTTTCATTTGGAGCATCCCCAAGAGCTAGTATTAACTTATCTTTAGCTGCAAAAGCAAATGCATTTTTTTTAAATAGAGATTATGTGGTCCCTGATGATGTTAAAGAAGTGGCTAATGATGTACTTAATCACAGAATAATATTAAACTATGAAGCTGAGGCTGAAGCTGTCAAGTCTTCTGAAATTGTTAAAAGTATTTTGGAAAGAGTAGAAATAAACTCTTAACTATTTAATAGAAATATAATCCACCTTTGTGCTTTCAAGTTCATCATAAAGTTTATCTAAAGCTGATTTTAAAGCAGTTTTTTTAGCCTCATTATTTTGATAAATTTTATAAAAAAATGAAGAGTTCATCATAAGGTTGTTAGGGTTATTTCTAATTATTCTATTGTACTTTTTATCTGTTTTTTTTATCTGTTTTTCAAGCTGAATAATAGAGTCATTTATAAACCTCTTTTTAAGAATTTTAATAAAAGTTGTCTGAATGTTATTTATCGATAGTTCATTTTTTAGTTCGTCTTTATCTGAGACATAAATGAAAGTTCTCTTATTTTCTTTTTTTACCATAGCTACTATTGAGAGAAGGTCTCCTTTTGTTTGAACGGAACTTTTATATATCTTTTTTTCTAAATCGAAAGATCCAAGATTTTCAAGTAAAACTTCAAGCTCATCCACTACAATATTTTTAGGAATAAGAGCAGAAAAATATAGAGATTCAAATAAATCTTCACCATAAGAATGTTTTTTTTGTTGAATCTCAGAGAAAATATTACCTGGTATGCTTCGAGTTTTTATTTCTTGACCAAAGAGATAATTCGTTATAGAAAATAATGGAATTAGAAGAAAAAATTTGAGCAATGATATCATTAATTTAACTAACTACGTATTAGAATTATTTGCAATATTATGAAATCTATTTTAATTACTGGTGGGACAGGTTTAATTGGATCAAAATTAATAAAAGCTCTTGATAAGTCTGTATACAACATATATGTATTAACTAGAGGAAAATCTTCTTTTATAGATGGAATTCATTATATAAACTGGGATCCGAACAAATTAGATCTAGATTTATCAAAAATAGGAAAAATATTTGGAGTAGTTAACCTTGCAGGTCAATCAGTGGATGGTGGCAGATGGACTTCTAGTTATAAAAGAAAAATTATTAATAGCAGAGTTAACTCCACAAAGACTTTATATAATCAACTTAAAAAAATAAAAGTTAAACCTAAAGTTTATATAGCTGCCTCAGCCACGGGTTACTATAAAGAAAACACCATAACCCCTCAACGCGAAGTTGACACTTCAGCCAATTCATTTCTAGGAAATGTTACTTCAATCTGGGAAAAAGAATCAACAAAAATTAAGAGCTTGGGGATTAGAACAGTTATACTAAGAATTGGATTGGT
>JAYPDR010000003.1:18318-31557 GCA_038125345.1 Marinoscillum sp.
GGACTTAATATATCTTCAAAAAAGATTGAAAAACACTATAATTTTTACTTTAAAAATCTTGATGAAGCGTTAAGTAATATTTTTAAAAAAAAATAATATGCAAAGTAAAGTTGAAGTTTTTGGAGCCAGAGAAAATAATCTAAAAAATATAGATCTTGAATTCAAAAAAAACACTTTAGTAGTTATCACTGGTGTCTCAGGATCTGGAAAAAGTTCTCTTGCGTTTAATACAATTTATGCTGAAGGACAAAGGAGGTATATGGAAAGCTTCTCCGCTTATGCAAGATCTTTCATTGGGTCTATTGAGAGGCCAGATGTCGATAAGATTGATGGGTTATCTCCTGTTATCTCTATTGAACAAAAGACAACATCAAAAAATCCTAGGTCAACAGTTGGCACATTAACAGAGATCTATGATTTTCTCAGATTATTGTTTGCTAGAGCTTCTGTAGCATATTCATTTATCTCAGGAAAAAAAATGATTAGGCAAACACAGGAGCAGATACTAGAAAATATAAAAGGAGATTTTTTAGACTCAAAGGTCATAATTGCTGCTCCAGTTGTTAAGGGAAGAAAAGGACATTACAAAGAATTATTTCTCCAAATTAGAAAGAAAGGATTTTCCAAGGTAAGGGTTGATGGTAAGATTATTGAAATAACAAAAAACTTACAATTAGATAGATATATTATCCATGATATAGAAATAGTTGTAGATAAGTTAATAGTAAAATTTGATGATAATTTAAGACTTGCAAACTCTGTAGATATTGCCATCAAAAGTGGTGATGGCACTCTTTTTGTTATTGATAAAGATAACAACTCAAAATTTTATTCTAAAAGTTTGGTAGATCCAGACAATGGGATTTCTTATGAAGAACCATCGCCAAATAGTTTTTCATTTAACTCTCCTTATGGTTGGTGTGAGTCTTGTAAGGGTTTAGGTACTCAGGATAAAATACTCAAAGAAAATATAATTCTTGACCCTAGTTTAAGTATTAGTAGAGGAGGCATTGCGCCTTTAGGGCAGTACAGAGATATGTGGATTTTCAAAAAAATAGAATCTATTTTAAAAAAAAATGGGCTAAAAATTTCAACTCCAATTAACAAAATACCTGATGAAATTTTAGATCAAATTTTATTTGGAAAAGACATAAGTGTTTCGGTGGAGTCTTCTAAATATCCTGGAACATTATGGCATACAAGTTATAATGGTGTAACAGGATTTATTCAAAAAACTATTAAGCTTAGGTCTGGTAAATCTAAGGATTCGATGGATGATTATATTACTGAGATACTTTGTGAAACATGTTTAGGCTCAAGGCTTAAAAAAGAATCCTTAAACTTTAAAATTGATAAATTTTCAATATCAGACATTAACAGAATGGATATCAATCAACTACAACAATGGATAGAATCTATTTTCAAATATTTAACAACTGATCAAAAAATTATTGCTGACCCTATAGTCAACGAGATAAAAAAAAGAGTTGATTTAATATGTGATTTAGGCTTAGGGTACCTAACTCTAGATAGATCACTAAAAACTTTATCAGGAGGGGAAGCGCAAAGAATCAGACTTGCTACACAAATTGGCACAAGACTAGTTGGGGTGATGTACATTTTAGATGAACCAAGTATAGGTCTTCATCAGAGAGATAATCATAAATTAATTCGGTCCTTGAGAGAGCTTAGAGATTTAGGAAATACCGTTATAGTTGTTGAACACGATAGAGATATGATGGAAAAAGCTGATATCGTAATTGATGTAGGACCTGGGCCAGGTCAAAAAGGAGGAAAAATTGTAGCAAAAGGTACCCCAAATATGCTATTGAGTCAAAAATCATTAACCTCAAAATTTTTATCAAGAGAGCTTGACATTGAAATTCCTAAAACAAGAAGACCTGGGAACAATAATCATATTAATGTAATAGGTGCATTAGGGAATAATTTAAAAAATGTGAATATATCAATTCCTTTAGGTTGTATGGTTTGTGTAACCGGGGTATCAGGAAGTGGAAAATCTTCATTAATCCATGGCACATTATCTGCTCACATAAAAAAAGTATTATATAATTCAAGAAAAGAATCTTTACCATTTAAAAAAATTACAGGATTAGAAAACATTAATAAGCTAATAGAGGTTGACCAGTCCCCTATAGGCAGGACTCCTAGATCTAACCCTGCTACCTATACTGGAGTTTTTACAGATATTAGAAATTTATTTTCAGCTCTTAATGAAGCAAAAATAAGAGGATTAAAACAGGGAGCGTTTTCTTTTAATGTTAAAGGGGGAAGGTGTGAAACTTGTAAAGGAGCAGGTGTGAGATTAGTAGAAATGGATTTTCTACCCAATGTTTTTGTTAACTGTGAGTCTTGTAATGGGCTAAGATATAATAGAGATACTTTGGAAGTTAGGTATAAAGGTAAATCAATTTCGGATGTCTTAAACATGACAGTGTCTGACTCTGTAGATTTCTTTAAAAAGCAGCCTAAGATATCAAATAAATTGAAAGCTTTAGATGAAGTGGGATTAGGATATATAAAGTTAGGTCAGCCTTCAACTACTTTATCAGGAGGTGAGGCACAGAGGGTTAAGCTAGCTTCTGAGTTGTATAAGAAGGATACAGGAAACACCTTATTTATTCTTGATGAACCAACAACAGGTCTTCATTTTTTTGACATTAAAAATTTAATGATAGTTTTAAATAGGCTTATTGATAAAGGAAATACTGTTATGATTATTGAACATAATATGGATGTGATAAAATGTGCAGATCATATTATAGACATTGGCCCGGAAGGTGGAGATAAGGGAGGTGAAATTATTTGTGAAGGTTCTCCAGAAAAAATCATTAAAGAGAAGAAAAGTTATACTGGTAAGTATTTAAAGAAAGAATTAATTAATACATAAATTTTTCAGTTATATAATCTGCAATTTTTTTTCCTTTATTTGTTAATATTAAATTAGTTTGATTTTTTATCAACAAGTTGTTTTTTTTCATCAAAAGAATCTCATTGTTCTTGTCTTTATCTAAATCAACCTGAAATTTTTTATATAGTGTGTTTAGGTCAATACCTTCAATAGTTCTAATTTTTGTGAGAATATATTCATTAATCTTATCATTAAGAGTTAATTTTTCTTTTTGATAAACCTCTTCATTTTTATTAATTAGTCTTATATAATTTAAGTTATTGTTTGTGTTCCAATAACGATAATTTTTATCATATGAGTGAGCACTTGGCCCATAACCAATGTACTTTATATCGTTCCAATAATTAGAGTTGTGTCTAGACTTAAATCCTGGTTTAGAATAATTTGAGATTTCATAATTTTCATACCCTAACTGCCCCAAAGAATTTAAAATAAGATCGTACTGTTTTAATATTATATTTTCTGAAGGAAGTAAAAGCTTATTATTTAAAAAAAATTTATAAAAAACTGTTTTTTTTTCTAATGTCATATTATATATAGATATATGAGGTGGGGAAATTGTTTTTATAAATTCAAGGTCAGATTTAACATTTTTAGTTGATGAGTAGGGCGTTCCAAACATTAAGTCGATGGAGTAATTACTATAAAAATTTTTAATGATTTTTATTGCATCTAATGCCCTTGATGAATCATGGTTTCTGTTAATTCCTTTAAGAACTTTGTTGTTAAAAGATTGAACACCAAGACTTACTCTATTAATTCCTATATTTCTCCAAAAAACGACTTTCTCTTTAGATATATCATCTGGATTTGATTCTATTGTAATTTCACAATCATTATTGATTCTAAAATTTGAGTGTAACTTATTTATTATATCTCTTAAAAGTTGATTGTTGATAATTGATGGGGTGCCACCACCAAAATAAATTGTCGATATATTTTTATAATTAATTTTTTTTTGATTCATTTCTATCTCTTTTAAGATTGCGCCAATAAGAGTGGTGTGATTTTTTTGAGTACTGAAATGGAAATTGCAATAATAACAAGCTTGCTTACAAAATGGGATATGAATATAGATGCCAGCCATTTATTTTTTTCTTTTATACAAATACAAAAAAAATCAATTTATGACTATAACTCAATTTTGTTGTCATTTTTAGTTATTGTAATTATTCTCGCCTTTTATAAAAAAAATTACCCATTATATTTTAGAAAATACTTCAGCTTTAAGAATATTCTTTATCTAGGTAATCATGAAGATTTTTTTTTCAGGAGCGACTTATTTTCATTTGGAAATATTATACCTCTAATTTTATATTCAACTATAATTTCATTTTTTACAGTATTTGTTTTTGAGGACGTAAACCCTTTAGTTTTAGAGTCGATTATAAATCTAAACCTTTTTTATAAATGGTTTCTTTTTTCTATCCCATTATTTGGTTTAATTTTTTTAAGAATATTAATAATTCTATTTGTTCTAAGGTTCATTGTTTTATCAATAAAAATCAAAAAAATATATCTTTTGAATTTTTTGAGGTTAACAATATTGTTAACCCTCTCTAATATTTTTGTGTCTTATTTAGTTTTTGAGATCACGTCATTTCAAACTGCAATTTCTTTTTTAAATTCTGTTAAGCTTATAATTATAATTTTAAGGCCTGTAATTTTATATTATTATTTTAAGAGAACTCTTAATGATGGTATAAATAAAATAGTGTATTTAATAATTTTTTCTGACATCATTCCTTCTCTTTTACTTTATGATAGTTTCTTAGTAATTGATTTCTTTAATTACATAATTGATCAGTTTTGAATTCATTTAATTAACTTTGTACAAAAAATTAGGTATAGAATGAGTGAAATAAAATATGACAAGAAAAGATTAAATACTGTAAAATCAATTTTGGTTTCTCAGCCCCAACCTAAGGATGAAAATTCTCCTTTCTTCAGATTAGCAAAAAAATATGATTTAAAGATTGACTTTATCCCATTCATTAAAATTGACCCAGTTTCTATTAAAGAGTTTAGAAAGCAAAAAATAAATATTTTAAACCACACGGCAATAATTTTCACTAGTAGAAATGCTGTCGATCATTTTTTTAGAATAGCAGAAGGAATGAATATTACTGTTCCAACAGACATGAAGTATTTTTGTATTTCTGAACAAACTGCAAATTATCTCCAGAAATACATCGTTATACGTAAAAGAAAAATTTTTACTGGAAATAGAACAATAGCAGAATTATTAGATGTTATAAAAGAGACTATGCTAAAGTTTCCTAATGAAAAATATTTATTTCCTTGTTCAAATATCACTAGAGAAACTATCTCTGAGTTTTTAAAGGAAAATAATTGTTCTTACTCTGAAGCAATCATTTACAATACTGTTCCAAGTGATCTCAGTCATTTAGAGAAAGTATTCTATGATATATTAGTTTTTTACACACCATATGATATTGACTCTTTAGTTAAAAATTTTCCTGATTTTGAACAAAATAATACTAGAATAGCTGGATTTGGAACGAATACTGCAAAATCAATTAAAAATAATAACCTTAAATTAGATATTAAAGCACCTTTGAAGGAGGTCCCATCTATGATTAGAGCTATTGAGCTTTATGTTAAAGAAGCTAATCAAATTAATTAGTGAAAAAATTACTCTTTTTATTTTTTAGCTTACTGTCTTTAATTAACAACTCAAAAGCTCAGCAATCTCCATATTTTAGCACTTATTTTTTTAATCCAACCCTAATTAATCCAAGTTTATCTCCTCTGTATGAAAATAATAATGTGATCCTGGTTTATAGAAACCAATGGACTAATTACAAACCAAATAATTATTCTGCTTCTAATGATTCACCAAATACTGGTATTTTTTCTTTGAATTTACAAAGTAGAGATAAGATTCTAGGATTTGGAATTAATTTGATTTCTGATAATTTAGGGCCTAAAGAGGTTTTTGATCTTTCTCCATATTTTTCAATTAATAAAAAAATTAATAATTCTGTAATAAGCTTTAGTCTGTCTCCAACTATAAAAACAACAACCTTGAACTTTAGCTCATTAATTTTTGTTGACCCTAATGACCCATTTAATATTGGAGGCAAAGAGTCTCAATCTAAACCAGATTTAGATTTTGGATTATCATTTATTAGTGATAAGGTTGTGCTCAGCGGTTCAATTAACAATGTTACTCAGTCATCTTTTAATTTTGGCTTGAATGATTTGGATAACATTAATAAAATGAGTTTTTCTTTTTTAGGAAAGTATATAATTGAAATTGATAGAGATCTTAACATTGAACCATTAATTTTATTTAGGTCTGATCTTACATCATATACGTTTGATATAAGTTCAATTGCTACTTATAAGAATAATTTGAAATTAGGCGCCTCATATAGGTACGATGAAGCAATAGTTGCTTTCATTGGGTCTAATTTTTTAAAAAATAATAAACTTTTTGTTGGTTATTCTTTTGATTATGTAGTTCATAATGTTTCTGTCAAGGCTCCAATGTCTCATGAATTAATTTTGAGGTATGACCTTCCAACACCCCAACTAAAAAAACCTATTAGAACACCTAGATTTTTTTTCTAGATATAATATTCAATAGTATCTATTGAAATTATACATTTGTAGTTGTTTTCATAATATTTGTTTAACTTTCTAACAAAAAAACAATTCATATAAAACAATAAATTAGATATTTTAAGGTTAAGTTTTAACTTTGCGTTTAATTATGTTTAATTCCAAGAATATTTTTTCTGTACTTCTCTACTGCCTCACACTATTATCTATTGGTTCATGTAGCCTTTTAGGAGGAGGTTCTTCTAAGAAAAATCCTCGTGGTCAGTTAGTTGGTACTCTTGATAGAGATGGATTTGAGATGTCTGCTCAGTATGGAATGGTTTATATTCCTACTGGAAGATTTTACATGGGTCAAGCTGATGAGAACATACAAGCCGATCAAAGTAATTTTAACAGACAAGTTACAATTAGTGCTTTCTACATGGATGATACTGAGATAACAAATGACGAGTACAGACAGTTCATTCAGTATCTAGAGGAAAATCCTGATTATGAGTTAACTGATGGAATGACAATAGAGTCTTTAAAGCCAGATACTACAGTCTGGACAAGTGATTTCACTAATCATTATGGAGACCCTTTGCTTGCATATTACTGGTCTCATCCTGCATTTGATGATTACCCTGTAGTTGGGGTTTCTTGGGAATCAGCAAGAGAGTTTGCGAGATGGAGAACAAGCTTTTTAAATAGTTATAGAAAAGAAGAAGGATTATTGCCCTTCCCTTCTTTCAGATTACCAACAGAGGCAGAGTGGGAGTACGCTGCAAGAGGAGGAAGAGATAATGTTAAGTATCCTTGGGGAAATCCGTACACAAGAAATTCTAGAGGTTGTGTTCTTGCTAATTTCAAGCCAGGAAGAGGAAATTATGTAGATGATGGGTACGCATATACTTCTCCGGTAGGAGTTTTTTTTCCTAATGATTTTGGTCTTTATGATATGTCTGGAAATGTTGCTGAGTGGTGTGAAGACGCTTACATTGATTCATATAATCCTGTTGTTTGGGATTTGAATCCAATTTATAGAGATGAAACTAATGACAAGAAAGTTATAAGAGGCGGATCCTGGAAAGATATTGCTTTCTTTATAGAAGTAGCAACACGAACTTTTGAATATAAAGATTCTACTAGAGCATTTATTGGGTTTAGGACCGCAATGCCACATTTAGGTAGAAATTTAGAAGGTTTTTAAAAAAAAAATTAATTTTATAAAAAAATAACTTAAAACAAATAGAATGAGAACTACACAAAAATCAAATAATCCTATCTTGGCATGGATCCAGAATGAGGATAATATGAATGTTATATATGGTTTAGGTGCTGCGGTCGTTATTTTGGGCGCTCTCTTCAAACTTCAGGGTTGGCCAGGGGCAAACATAATGTTAATTGTTGGTCTTGGAGTTGAGGCATTAATATTTACCCTGAGCGCTTTCGATCCTCCTACTAAGCATGAGTGGGATTGGAGTAAAGTCTACCCTCAGCTTGATAGGAATTCATCATTAGGGGGTAACGCAAAACAGTTTACTGATATAATGAAAGAAGCTCAGCTAGATTCTTCTGTATTAAAAAATTTGGGTGATGGAATGAAAAAGATGGCTACTCAAGCTAATAATATTAATGAGCTTGCGGGAGCTTCTGTTGCTGCAAAAGAATATTCTGATAGTATAAAGAACGCAACAGAGTCTTTGAAATCAGTCAATGAATCTTATGTTATGATTTCAGCTACAGCTAAAGATCTTGCTTCCTCATCATCAAGCGTGAAAGAAGCTGTAGGTTTAACTGAAGAATATAAAGAAAATTTAAAGAATGCATCAAGCTCGCTTGGAGCTATTGTTGCAGCTTCAGGGCAGATTACTAGCACTGCAGCTAACATGTCTAAGGCTCAAGATGATGCTCTAAAGCTTCAAAAGGAGTTACAAAATTTAACAGAAAACTTAAGTAAGCTTAACAAGATTTATGTTGGTATGTATGACGCTATGCACAAATAGAAATAAATAACACTCATTAAATAAAAACAATATGGCAGGTGGTGAAAGTCCAAGACAGAAAATGATTAATATGATGTATATCGTATTAATTGCTATGTTAGCTTTAAATGTTGATACTAAGGTTTTGAAGAAGTTCATTATGATAAATGATAGCTTCGAATCAACCAATTCTGAAAAAGTTGTTGAGAATTCTAATAAAATTGAATCGATAAGGGTAGCGGTTGAAGATTCAGGAAATAGAAATGAGGATGTTAAAGTTATGAAGTTATCTGAGACAGTTAGAGAAAAATCTAATTATTTAGTGAATTTTATGGGTGATATAAAAAACACCATAATTGAGGAGACAGGTGGTAGAGATTCTAACACGGGCATCAAAGGATTTAAAAATATAGATTTTGTTTATAGTTACATGCAAAAAGATGAAGATAACAATGGATTAAGATTTGGTGATGAGTTACAAATTCTTATAAATGACTTCTCAACATTCATTCAAGATTCTGTTTTTAATGGTGATGAAAATTCTGGTGTCCATGATTTAGCGAGAAATGCTGACCAAATACCTATGTATACTAATGATCTGCCAACTGATCCATCATTTACAGCGCTTAATTTTGGTTTTGGTACATCCGCTGGAGCTGGTCTAGCTACTATCAGTCAACTTCAGTCAGATGTTATTAATTTAGAGATAAAAGCTTTAGATAAACTAGCAGCATCAGTAGGTGCTGCAGATTTAAAGTTTGATGTTGTTTCGCTTACTACTCTTCCTGAGCAGAAGGTTGTTGCTGCAGGTGCAAAATATAGAACTCAGCTATTTTTATCAGCTGCTTCTTCTGCTATTGTGCCTACAATGACAGCTGATGGTGACACACTTGAGGTGACAAATGGTAGAGGATATTATGAGTTTACAGCAAAGGGAGGTCAGTACGATAGAGAAGGATTATCCAAACAAAGTTATGTTGGTACAATAAGTGTTACTCTTCCTGGGGGAAGAGATACCACATTTATTGATACAGTTGAATATTTTGTTGCTAGGCCTGTCATACAAATTCAATCTGCTTCAGTTCAAGCTCTCTATTTAAATTGCGGAAATGAGATTACTGTTAATGTTCCTGCACTTGGTTCTGAGTATAATCCGTCTTTCTCTGCTACAGGTGGTGATGTAATTAGAGGATCAAAACCAGGTGAAGTAACTGTAATTCCTAAATCTAAAAAAGTAGATCTAAATGTTAGCAATGCTGGAAACTATATTGGATCTCAGTCTTTTGGAGTTAGACAAATACCTGCACCTGAGATTAAAGCTACTGTGAGAGGAAAAGAAATTGATGCAAAATCGGGAATACCTGTTAGCACTCCTAGTTTTAGTTTAGATGCAATTGCTGACGCAAGTTTTGCTGAATTTTTACCTAAGGATGCTAGATTCCAGGTTAGAGAAGCTGAAATTAATTTAGTTAGAGCTGGCAGAGGAGTTTCTAGACAAAGAGTAAATAGCAAAGATGTCAATCTTAATAGTTTAGCTGGAAAAAGAAAAGGAGACAATATAGTTATAGAAATTAAGCGTGTTGCTAGAGCAAACTTTAGAGGTGATGTTGAAGATTTTAAAAATTTTGCTCCTAGGTTTATAACAATACCATTAAATTAATTCATTGAATGAAACATTTAAATAAAATTTTTGTACTTTTTATTTTGCTCTCATTTTCATCTGTTAATGAAACCTATTCTCAAGTTTCTTTCCAGGAAAGAATTGGGGCAGAATCCGATGGCTATAACCCATTATCACTAAGAAAAGTACATGAATCTTATTTAATGTGGAAAAAAACTTTGTGGAGAAGAGTTGATTTAAAAGAAAAACAGAATAAACCTTTTTTTGCTAGAAATAGAGAGATTTCAAAAATAATTATTGAGGCTGTTGAGAGAGGAGTTTTAATACCATATAATAGCGACTCTGTAAATGATAGTAATGTTATGTCTAGAGAAGAGTTTGTTGAGAATATACAACAAGCAGATGAAGAAGTAGCTGAAGAAGAAGATGGCTTTGGATTTGATGATCCTTTTGCGGCATTCGAAGAAGATGATCCTTTTGCAGAGACTTCTGCAGAAGAAATTCCTGTTGGACCAATTTACATTCCTAAAAGAGAGTTCTCAATATTTGAAATTAAGGAAGACTTATATTTTGATAGAATTCATTCAAGAATTTATTTTGATATTCAAGCTATAACTATGTATCTGCCTGGAGATAGTTTTTATAATCCAGCAGGTTTTGAGAAGCCAATTGCTTCTTTTAGGTTTATAGATCTTTATAATTTATTCAAGTCTCTTCCAAAAGATGCAATATGGTATAATGAAAATAATATTGCTCAACATAAAAACCTTGCAGATGCTTTTCTTTTAAGATTATTTAAGGGAATTATTGTTAAGATAGCTAATGCTGATGACATTAGAGTATCTGAGTTATATGCTAAATCTAGAAAAGAAGGTATAATGGCTAGCTTTAAAGTAGAGCAAGATCTAATGGAGTGGGAATCTAATCTCTGGGAATATTAATATTTAAGTATTTTAAAAGCAGTTCAGCTTTTTTCTTGCCTATAATTTCTGAAATTCTTTTTTTGTCCGATTTTATTATATTTTGAACCGACCCAAATTCCTTTATAAGTTTGACTCTTGTTTTCTCACCTATACCATTTATTTCTTCAATTTTTGAATTTAAAAAATTTTTACTTCTTACAACTTTATGATAAGTTATTGCAAACCGATGAGCCTCATTTCTAATATTTTGAATCATTTTTAGACCCTCAGATTTTTTGTTTAGATGAATTGGTAAGGAGTCATTTGGAAAGTAAATTTCTTCAAGCTTTTTAGCAATGCCAATAATATTTATTTTGTTATATATATCTAGTTTTTTTAGGATAGTACAAGCAGAGCTAAGCTGACCTTTACCACCATCAATGATAATAAGGTCAGGAATTGGCTTCTTTTCATTGAGTAACCTTGAATACCTTCTCGAAACAACCTCTCTCATAGACTCAAAATCATCTGGTTTATTTACTGAGCGAATCTTAAACTTCCTATATTCCTTTTTTGATGGATATCCATCCTTAAAAACTACCATTGAAGCAACAGTGCTCATCCCCTGAAGATTAGAGATATCAAAACACTCTATATGAAATGGAATTTTTTTTAGTTTTAGTTTGTTTTTTAGTTCTATTAAAACTGATAACTTCTTTGTTCTTCTCTCTTTTTTTTCATTATATAAATTCTTTTTAAAAAAAAGAACGTTTTTTAGACTCATGTCAATAAGTTTCTTTTTCTCTCCTACTCTTGGAATACTATACCTGAAACTTGAGGATAATGTTTTATTTAAGGCAATGTTTGATATTGTCTCATTATTTAGACTTCCATACTTTATTTTTATGTCTAGAAGTATTTGAAAAATTTCTTCGTTATCAAAGCCTAATTTTTTTTTTACTTTATTAGTTTCTGAACCAATTATCATCCCGCTATTAATTTTCATATAGTTTATATAATAATGAGTTTCATCATCTATTATCCCGAAAACATCAATGTTTTTAAGATTTATATTTACAACAATTGATTTTGAAACAAATAAATCAATTTGTTCTATTTTTTCCTTAATTTCTTGTGCTTCTTCAAACTGGAGATTTTTTGATAATCTATTCATTTCAGAGTTTAGAGTATTCCTTAATTCAATAGTTTTTCCTTTTAAGATATTTCTGATTTCATCTATTTCGTAATCATAATTTTTTTCTGTCTGATAACTTTCACATGGACCTTTACAGTTTCCGATATGATACTCAAGGCAAACTTTAAATTTTTTCTCTTGAATATTTTCTTCACTCAAATTCAAATTACAACTTCTTATTTTGTATAATTTTTTTATTAATTTGAGAATGGCTCTCATAGACTTCACATTCGTATAAGGTCCAAAAATCTCTTCTTTTTTTAAATTTATTTTTCTTGTAGTATAAATTTTTGGGAATCTTTCTTTAGAGATGGCTATATATGGAAATGTTTTATCATCTCTTAATAATATATTATATTTTGGCTTATTTTGTTTAATTAAATTATTCTCAAGGAGAAGGGCATCGTGTTCTGATTCTGATATAACAAAATCAATTATTGAAGTTTCTCTAATCATTTTAGCAATCTTATGATTTTGATTTTTCTGAAAATAACTCTTAACTCTTTTTTTTAGATTTTTTGATTTTCCTACATAAATTATTTTTTTTTCAGAATTACAGAACTTATAAATTCCTGGAGAACTTGGAATATCAATTTTTTTTATGTCAATCATAATTAATAGATGTCTGAAGCATCAATTCTATCCAAAATCACATTTAGTGAGTCACTCTTTAGTACCTTATTATATATAGAACAATCTATTTCAACATTTATGGTTTTAGTCGGTTTATCAAAACGTCCTTTTTTAATATCTAGCTCATTATCAGAATAAACATCTAGCATATATTGTTGCCAAATAGGCATTGCTGTTCTTGCCCCTTGACCGTAAACCCAATCTCGAAAATGAATACTTCTATCATCTCCCCCAACCCATGCGCCAGAAACTAAATTATGAGTTACTCCTATAAACCAACCATCTGAAGCATTTTGTGTAGTTCCTGTTTTTGCTCCCACATCATTATCTGCAGTTAGTTCAGGATTCAAACCTCTAGCTGTTCCTCCCTCTTCCTCTTTAGATCCTTTTAACATATGTAACAT
>JAYPDR010000003.1:31567-39217 GCA_038125345.1 Marinoscillum sp.
TGAAATTAAAGGAACAAATGTGTAACATTAAATAAGCAGTTTCTTCGCTCAAGGCTTCTTGTTTTGTTGGAATAAAATCTTGGATTAAATTTCCATATTTATCCTCTATCCTCGAGATAAAAAAAGGTTCAGTCCAGATTCCTTTATTGATAAATGTGCTATAGGCTCCCACTAAATCGAAAAGAGAGACATCACCCCCAGCGCCTAAACATACAGCTGGAACAGCCTCAAGAGGGCTTTGGATTCCTAGTTTTTTTGCATAATCTACAACTGTCTTTGGTGAAAGTTTTTTTGTCATAAATGCAGTAATTGAATTTACTGATTTAGCCATTGCTTTTCTTAATGTCATGGTTTCACCAGTCCATTTGCCATTATGATTGTCTGGTCTCCAGTATGGTGGATCTTGCCCTGGTAACTCAAATACAACAGGAGCATCGACTACAGGGTAACATGGTGAATATCCATTATCAATTGCAGCTGCATAAACTATTGGCTTAATTGTAGATCCAGGCTGTCTTTTCCCTTGTTTCACATGATCGTATTTAAAATATTTATGATTAATTCCACCTACCCAAGCTCTAATAAATCCTGTTTTTGGCTCTATGGAAACAAATCCTGCCTGAAGAAAATTTTTATAATATTTTAAAGAATCCATACTACTAAAAACAGTATCAATTTCTCCATTCCAGCCAAAAACTTTCATTTTTTTCTTTTCATTAAGTTTGCTAAATACAAAGATTGTATCATTATTATACTCTTTTAATAAACTTTTAAAATAGGACGTTCTCTTAATTGTTGTTTTTAAAAAATCTTTTATTTCAAATCCCTTCTCATCAATCCAAGGATTTCTGCCTTTCCAATGTTCATTAAAAATAGCTTGAAGTCTTTTCATCTGATCATTTACAGCATTCTCAGCATGTTCTTGCATCTTGCTGTTAATTGTTGTGTATATTTTTAAACCATCAGAAAACAAATCATAACCATTTTCTTTAGCCCAATCAACTAAATAATTTCTTACAACAGTTCTGAAATACGTCGCTTGACCTTCATTCTGGTTTTCAACCTTATATGATAACTCTAAATCCCTTATTCTTAATGAATCATAGGTTTTCTTATCAATAATATTATACTTATAAAGATTATAAAAAATTTCTGATCGTTTATCTAGCGCATTATCTGGGTTAAAATAAGGATTATATTTTGTTGGCTTATTAAGGAGACCAACAATGATTGAAGATTCATTATAATTAAGTTCTGATGGTAATTTATCAAAATAAGTTTTAGCAGCTACTTTAATTCCATATGAATTGCTTCCGTATTCTGCCGTATTAAGATACATTGCTAAAATTTCTTTTTTAGTATAATACTCTTCTAGTTTTACCGCCACAATCCATTCTTTAATTTTAGATATAACTAGTCCTAAAAAAGGTATATCACTAAGTTTTCCTTTATTTTCTTTTCTAATTTTAAATAAGTTTTTTGCTAGTTGTTGTGTTATGGTACTTCCTCCTCCTTCTAATCCGCTTCCACCCAATGTTAAAATATTTTTAGTAACACCATAGCTAGCACGAACTAATCCTTTTAGGTCTATACCAGAATGATCATAAAATCTAATATCTTCTGTAACTAATAGTGTTGTAACTAATTCCTCAGACAACTCACTAAACTTAACTGGAGACCTATTATATCTAAAATATTTACCAAGTAATTTATTATCGCTAGAATACAACTCGGATGATAATTCTGATTCAGGTTTTTCTAGATCTTGAAGACTTGGCATCCCACCAAAAAGATTAAAAAAATTATAGTTAACAGATATAATAAATAAAAATAAAAATAGTAATGCGCTTATAAGTGCGATCCAAATTTTTATAGTAATACTTTTAATTTTTTTCATTTATTATAAAAATTTTTAAATTCAGTATAGTTTTTTGAATTAAAAATTAGGTTTAAATTTTTTTCTCCTACAACAAAATTAGTATTTACATTTGATTCTTCTATACTTAATGTTTTATTGAAGTTTAATTCTATTTCTTTTAACTCATCTAATTGCTCCAAGGTAATTGCGTGAAAGATGACAGTTTCATTTAGTTCAAAATCTATAATGTTAGTATGGTAATTCATTTCATTTAAAAATTCCTTTAATTTTTGAGAAATATTACTTTGTTTGTTCTTTTCTAAAAATATTACAAAAAAATATTTAGAATCTTGATTGCTTTTGAACCTTGGAAGGCCACTATAAATAAAATTTTTATGAACACTTATTGCTGAGTTTAATAAAGAATGAGCATAATTTTTTGAGGATTCTAATTTAGCATTAAGTAAGAATTTTTTAATTTCAAACTGTAAAGAAAAATTTCCATTTATTTTGCCTTTTGCAATAGACTTAAGGAGAGATAAGTTTTCAAAAAAACTGTTTGATGAAAATTTTTCACTTATTGAGTCAACATAAGAAATTACATATTTGTTTTGTTCAATTTTTAGTTTTTCATAAAGTTCACCGTATATTTTTTTTAAAAGATTAAGCTCTTGAAATTCATCAATCTTGTAGTTTGGATTATTAATTAATTTAAAAAATTCAGTTTCAGAATAGGAGGTTAAAATTAGGTTCTTATATTTTTCTTTCTCATCACCTATGAGATAGAGCTGATAATATATTTCAGGTAGAAATTTTGAGTTATTAAATCTATCAATTAAACCTTTATAGAACTCAATTCCTTTTTCTTTTTCATCTAATTTTTGAATATAAATTTTCCCAACATTATAAAAATATTCTTCAATCTCTTTCAATAGTTTATTTTTATCTTCCAAATTGAATGGTAAGCTTTTTTTTAATTCCTCGACATAGTTTTCTGCATAATCTAAATTTATGTTATTGGTTTCATTTAAATTATTTTTTAATTCTATGTTATCAACTATTTCATTATTGTAACCTGCTTTTGAAATTAATCTCCAATTATCCTTTAATTCCCTATCTCCCCACTTACTTTTAAATTCATTTAGACCTATACTGACCATTGATTCATTATCAAAATACCAACTTCCTTCACTCTTTGAATTAATTATAATTTTTGATTCATTATTAATAAAGTTTCTTTCATTAGAATTTCTGTTTTCCCTTGATTTTTTTAATTTATTTTGATTTGAGGCTTTTTCAATTATCATATTTAACTCATTTTCAGGTAGCGCTGTCAAATAAATTAAGCTGTCATTTTTTTTAATTTTTTCCAAGTTATTAACTAAATCTGTTAGAACTTCACTTTTGTTTTTAAGTTCATTATAATCTTTATATTCTCTGTTTATATTAGATATCGCACTATCGTAATAAATCTTTGACATTCTGTAATCATCTAAATTGTCATAGTATATATCTCCAATAATTTTATATGAGAAAAAAAGTAAACTTTTATTTGATTCGTTTTTTTCAATTGATGATTGAAAGTTCTCTATTGCACTTAAGAAATTATTTCTATAAATATCATATAATCCTTTTTCATAGTAAATTTTATCGAGTTGGAAAATGTTTTTTTTGTCTTTAATTAGCTTCGAAAAATATTTATCAATTTGGTTTTGATTTTCATTATATAAAGTTTTTGCATAAAAAACTTTAGCGTTGAGTTCCATTTCAAATGAAGGATTGTTTTTAAGGCACTTATTAAAATATGTCCTAGCTATGTCTATATCATTATTTATTAAATTTATTTGACCTATAGCAAAGTATATTTTATTAAGAAGTTTTCTTTTTTTTACTATTTTTTCAAGTGCATATAATTCATTTTCAAGCTTAGAATAGTCTTGTATAGATTTAAATAAATGATATGCAAATAAATGAAACTCCTCAAGAAGAGTCTTATCTAAAGAATTTTTTTTTAAAAAATTATACACCTCTAGAGCATTACTATATTCCATTTTTTCAGTATACAATCTCATTAAGTAGATCATCGACATCTGTTTTGCAATAACATTATTTGATTTAGAATTAACGTATTTGAGTGTTGTAAGAGATTGGTTTAAATCTAAAGTAAGAAGTCTTATTTTCCCTATTAAGGCATAGCTTGGATATACAAACTTTGATTCTGGTTGTCTTTGAATTAGAATAGAAAGTTTTTTAATTATATCTTCCTTTTTTTCTTGTATTCCTGAAATTTTATTTGTGTCTATTTCATAAATTAAATTAATTAAGCTGTCATAATTGTCGGATGATGATGAATAAAGTTCTTCTTCTATAGAATTAATTGATTCAACAGCTAAAAAATATGCATTGAATTTTGCTGTTGTATCATTATAGGCTTGATTAATTAATGAATTACAAGAAAAGAATATGAACACTATAGATATTGAAAAAAAAGATATTCTCATATTTTAATTTAAATATTAGCTAAAACGTAGCTATTAAATAATTATTTTTATTCTGATTTAAAGACTAATTAACATCTTGAGAGACAAAGTTATTAAATGGTTTAGATATAGACTCCAAATAATCTTTAGAAATAAAAGAGATTTCAAAGATATTTCATTATATGAGTTTACAAATTTTGGTATAATAATTTTCTCTCTTTTGTTTTTAGTTATAATCTTCTCTCTTTCTTTCTTAATGTCAACTACTATATTAAGTAAATGGTTTGATCCAAGATACGTTGAAAAAAAAGCAAATGATGAACTGATAAAACTTTCTAATTCAATTGATTCATTAATTTATGAGTCAGAGATAAAAGATCAATATATAGAAAATATAATGATTATACTTTCTGGTGGTGAAAATGAGTTTATAGAAAAACTTAGTGAGGATAAAGAGACCGAACTACAAGAAGTTACTAATGATTATTCTGCAATTGATTCTTTTTTCAGGCAAGAATTTGAAAATAACTTTTTATTTTCTGAAATAATCAAATCTAATAACGCAGAACAAAACATTTTACTAATATCTCCTGTTTCTTCCGGCTTAATTTCTTCAGGATATGACCCTTCGACATCTCATTTTGGAGTAGATTATGTTTGCAAAAAAGAGGAACCTATAAAGGCAGTTTTTGATGGGACGGTTTTATTATCCTCTTGGACAAAAGATAGTGGCTACGTAATAAGTATTATTCATCCAAATAATTTTATTTCTGTATATAAACATTGTTCAAAAGTATTTGTAGAGCCTGGTCAAATTGTGGAAACGGGAGATGTAATATCTATTATTGGTAATACTGGTGAACTTTCTTCCGGGCCTCACTTACATTTTGAATTATGGCTTAATGGTAAATCTGTAAATCCTTCGGAATTTATTTCATTATAATTAAATTTGTAAAAATTTAAAAATAAAATCTTATGGCTGTGGATAACAACGGATCAAACAATATAATAGGAGAGGGAAGTGTGTTAAAGGGAAATTTCAATTCATCAGGAAATATTAGATTAGAAGGGAAAGTTATTGGAGATATTTCATCTAGCTCAAAAGTTGCTTGTGGAGAGACATCTGTTGTTGATGGAAATGTTATAGCGGAGAATGCTGAAATTGCTGGAAAAGTTACTGGAAAGGTCACTATTTCTGAGCTCTTAATTCTAAAATCTACTGCTTCAATTGACGGAGATATTACTACTTCTAATCTTATAATTGAGTCTGGAGCGAGTTTTAATGGATCTTGTTCTATGGGTAAAGAAGTAATTGGAGTTGATCAGTCAGAGGATGAGAAAGAGTAATTACCTTAAATATTTAAATCTCAGTTTTCAGTTTTTTTTAGTTTTGATTTTTTTTGGTTTTTTAGGTTACTTTATTGATCTATTTATTCTAGGAAGGCCACTTATTTTTATATTCATTTTTCCTGTAATTTCTCTCTTTTTTGTTCTTTACAAGATTTATAAAAATGAGAGTATGTGATGTCATCTATTAAGGTCAATATTTCTTTTTATTTACTTTTCTTTTTTTCCTTTTTTCTATTAAGAACATATAGTAATGATTTAATTAATAGCTACATATATATAATAATAATCATCAATATTTTTTTAGATGTTATTTTTAAGATAATAGCATCAAAATTATCTATAAATGTAATTCTTAAAGTTTTTACAGCTACCTTCATACGTCTTTTCTTATCGATAATTATTATTTTAATATTCCATCTTTTAGGTATTGATAATTCATTAAACTTCATATTAAATTATTTAATTGTGTATTTATTATTTATAATATTTGAAATATCAATTCTATTATTAAATTTGCAACATATTAAAAAATAGATGCATTTAAGCCGTATTTTATTTGTTGTAATTTTATTTTTTTCCTCACATTTTTCATTTTCCGCTGATAAAGAAAGTGAAAACTTTAATATGGGTGAAATGATTATGCATCATGTCCTTGATGATTATCAATATGAAATCATGCACGGACTAGTGATTCCACTACCCGTAATACTTTATTCAAATAATGAACTATTAGTTTTTTCTTCCTCTAATTTATTCGATTCAAATCACGAACCCTTAGCAGAGGGCTATATGGGTTTTAAATATGACCACGGAAAGTTAAAGCCATTAAATCCCGAATCATCCTTCATTGATTTATCAATAACAAAAAATGTTGCTTTTCTAATTTTAACTGCTCTTGTAATGCTTTTTATTTTCTTTTCAGTTGCAAGAGGTTACAACAATAAATTATCTGTTCCAAAAGGAATTCAATCCATTTTTGAGCCAATTATTTTATTTGTGAGAGATGATATAGTAAAGCCTAATATTGGTCATAATTATGAAAAATATTTACCCTATATGTTAACATTATTTTTTTTCATTTTTTTTGGAAATGTAATGGGATTATTACCTGCTGCTGCAAACCTAACTGGTAATATCGCAGTAACTTTAACTTTAGCAATATTTACTTTTTTAATAACTAATTTTTCTGGTAATAAACATTATTGGAAACATATCTTTTGGACTCCTGGAATTCCTTTAATCATGAGGGTTATAATTCTTCCAATAGAGTTAATTGGAGTTTTTTCTAAACCAATTTCATTAATGATTAGGCTTTTTGCTGCCATTACAGCTGGACATATTGTTTTATTAAGTTTTATCGGCCTAATTTTTATATTTAAAAGTTATGGTGTAGGTGTTTTCAGCTCGTTATTCGTTGTTGGGCTTAATTTAGTTGAGTTAATGGTTGCGGGTATTCAGGCTTATGTTTTTACTATGTTTTCTTCTGTTTACATAGGCTTAGCCATTGAAGATGAACATTAAAAATATTATTATGTTAAATTTTAAAATTAATTATTATGCTTAGTTTTCTATTATTAGACATTGGAATGGCTGCTATTGGAGTTGGATTAACTACTATTGGTGCAGGTATTGGCATCGGTTTAATTGGAGCAAATGCAATGACTGCAATTGCTAGACAACCTGATGCTCAGCCAAAAATCTTTACAACTATGCTTATTATTGCTGCTCTCGTAGAGGTAATTGCATTAGTTGGAGCACTAGTTGCTCTTTTAGTATTATTTCAATAATAAACTCATAAGTAGATTATGGAATTATTAACACCAGGAACTGGTCTTATTTTTTGGCAAATTGTAATATTTCTTTTGTTATTCGTAGTACTTTCAAAATATGCTTGGAAACCAATTACGGAATCTTTAAAAGAAAGAGAAAAGTTTATTTCTGATTCGTTAGAATCTGCAAAAA
>JAYPDR010000004.1:0-1677 GCA_038125345.1 Marinoscillum sp.
TTTTAATAAATCGCTCATAGTAATCAACACCTCTACTCATTTGGGTTTGTTGAAGAATAATTTCTGATAACCACACCTTATATGGATTTTTGTTTTTTCTAAAAGGAAGTTGTCTTTTTTGTTTTTTAAACCAAGACAACAACAAATTAGCAAAATCAAAACACCTCACACTTTTGTTCATAATTCCTAATAGATTAATTTTAAGTTATGTTTCATAGTTTTAAATAGAGTAAAATATTGAGAAAGTTAGACATAATAAATAAAGTTTCTTCACAAACAGGGATTGATAAAATGGACGTTCAAGAGACAATAGAAGCTTTTTTGATTAATATTAAAGATGCTTTAAAAACAGGGGAGAGTGTATACCTTAGAGGTTTTGGCACATTTGCTAATAAAAAAAGAGCAAAAAAAATAGCAAGAAATATTTCAACAAACACTGCTATTATTCTTGATGCTCATTTCGTTCCAAATTTTAAACCATCTAAAATTTTCACAGAACTTGTAAAAGAGAAAAACAAAATAATTTAAAATGAAAACCAAAGCAGCTCAGTTTTTTCTTTTGTTTTTTGGACTACTAATTATTTATTTGCTGTTTCAACTTCCAACTTCAGTGGTGAAAAACAATAATTCAGAAATTCAAGAGACAGCCTCTATTGAAACAGCTTTAAAATTATTAGACGGCGAAAACCCCATGCAAGGAATATTTATGTTGAGAGAAATGGTTGAAAAAAACCCAAAAAACACCGATGCTCTATATTATTTGGGTATATTATCTATTCAAACAGGACAGTATGAAAACGCAATCGAAAGATTTAATCAAATAATATCTATTGATTCATCAGATAAAAGAGCATATTTGCAGTTAGGAATTAGCAATTACCTCCTTGGCAACGTGGATAGGGCAGACTCTTTGTTCAACATAGTTAAAAGCGCCAACGATGAATTGCTTACTAAAGAAATAGAAGATTTTTTAACTAAATAAAAAGATTAACGATGCCAAGTGGAAAAAAAAGAAAAAGACATAAGATATCAACCCATAAACGAAAAAAAAGATTAAGAAAAAACAGACATAAAAAGAAATAAATAATAATACTATGAGTAGCGAGCTAATAATTAATTCATCTCGCGACAAAAGTAGAATTGGCCTTTTAAAGGATAAAAAACTTGTAGAGTTTCACCAAGAAAATGATGAAACAAAATTTAATGTAGGTGATATTTATGTAGGAAAAGTAAAAAAAATCAATAAAAGCTTAAATGCGGCATTTATTGATATTGGTTTTGAAAAAGACGCCTTTCTACATTACCTTGACCTTGGGCCCCAATTTTTGTCGTTAAAAACATTTGTTAAGAAATCCAGAGCTAAAGAAAAATCAGCCCCTTATGATTCTTTGTCTAGACTTGATGATATAAATAAGTTTGGAAAAATAAATGAAGTTTTAAAAAAGGGAGATGAGCTTTTAATACAAATCGTTAAAGAACCAATATCAACTAAGGGTCCTAGAGTGACCACAGAACTATCTTTGGCTGGTCGATATCTTATATTAGTTTCATTTTCTGAAGCAATTAATATTTCTAAGAAAATTACAAATAGAGACGAGAGAATGCGTCTTATTAATTTAATTAAATCAATTAGACCTAAAAACTTTGGTGTAATAGTTAGAACAGTTGCTGAAGAAA
>JAYPDR010000004.1:1687-36257 GCA_038125345.1 Marinoscillum sp.
TTTCTGAGCTTGATAAAGATTTAAAATCATTAATATCAATTTGGAAAAAAGGAATAAATAAAATAAAAAATGCTAAAATAGGCGAGAAGATTATTGGTGATGAAAACAAAGCAACATCTTTATTAAGAGATATTCTAAACTCATCTTTTGATAGTATTGTTATTGATGATAAAAAATTGCACCATGAGGTGAAAGAGTACGTTAAAAAATTCGAACCTAAGAAAGAGAAAATAGTTAAATTTTATTCGTCTCCGGCGCCAATTTTTGAGGTTTATGGTATTGAAAAACAACTTCAAGATTTATTTGGCGAAACCGTTCCTATATCTAATGGGGGTTATGTTATTATCCAACACACAGAAGCTTTACACGCAATAGATGTTAATAGCGGGAAAACCAGCAAGGCCTCAAACCAAGAAGAGTCAGCATTAAATGTTAATCTGGATGCGGCAGAAACAATAGCTAGGCAATTGAGACTCAGAGACATTGGAGGAATAATTGTAATTGACTTTATCGATTTAAAAAAAACAAGCAATAAAAGGAAGGTGTATGAGGCAATGAAAAAAGCAATGGGTGATGATCGTTCAAAACATACCATATTACCACTTTCTAAGTTTTGTTTAATGCAGATAACCAGACAAAGGGTAAGACAAGAATTAAAAATGACAAAAGAAGATGCTGAGTTAGATCAAGAAGGAACTGAAGCTGCTGATAAAATTGAAAAAAAAATTGAGCATCTGTTTGTCAAACAAAATGAAAAAAACCTAATCCTTGTTGTTCATCCATATCTTTACTCTTATTTTACCATAGGTGTATTGTCCAGACAATATAAGTGGTTTATAAAATACAGAAAGTGGGTAAAAATTGAAAAAGACAATAACATATCAGTTAAAGATTATGTGTTTTTAGATTCTAATAGGCAGATAATTCAAACAAAAAAGTGAAACCCCTTTATGTTTTTGTAATTTGTTTAGTTGCATCATGTGTCCATGATGAGTGCAAAACCAACAACCAACCAACTAATTCAATTGTTTATATTAAAGATCTATCTGAAGAAATTAACAAGGTTGATTCTTTGGATGATTTTTATGTTTTAATTGAAAAAAACAAAAACATTCTTTACCCTTTTTTTGAGATTAACGATAGTCTTGAATTACCCCAAAGAGGAGAGGATTTGTTTCCTTTAGTAAACAATGTTTACTTTGATAGCTTATATGAAGATGTAAGGAAATTTTTTGTTGATCCAATATATTTTTTTAAAGAAACAAATACAGCAATTATCAAATATAATTCTTTGAGCAGTATTAAATTAAAACCAAAAATAACAACTTTAGTTTCCGGGTTTTTTAATGACATTATCGTTGACAGAAACAATATAGTGGTGGGATTAGAGTATTTTTTACCACCCGAAAATAAGTTTAAACCAAAAGATCTCCCATCATATATTCTTAGTAGATATACTCCAGAACACCTGAATGCTATAGTGTTATCTTCTTATTTTTCACAGTTCAATTTAATTAATGAGCTTGACGCAACCATGCTTAATGAAATGATTTCGTTTGGAAAACTTTATTTTGTTATTTCTTCTTTACTTAATTGCACTGAAGAAAGAATTATTATGGGGTATTCACAAGAAGAGATTGATTTACTAAACAACAACGAAGCTTTTATTTACGGGTTTTTTTTACAGAACGAATTGTTGTTTAATGAGTCCAATATTGTAAAACAAAAGTATATATCAGAAAGACCCAATACATTTGAGATTTCTCAGTCTATCCCTGGACGTGTTGGAAGGTGGTTAGGATTGAAAATTGTAGATTCTTTTATGAAAAATCAAGATTATTCACTTGAGGAACTTTTGATAGAAAAAGACTATAAGAAGATATTTTATAATTCAAACTATAATCCAATATAAATTGAATAAGGCGGAAAAGGTAAAATATGTTCTATACACTCTGGAAACACTATATCCTAAAATCACTCCACCATTAAAACATAAAGACCCCTACACGCTTTTAATTGCTGTTTTGTTGTCAGCCCAAAGTACAGACGTGGGGGTAAATAAAATAACACCCATTTTATTTAATAAAGCAGACAATCCTTTTGATATGATAAAACTATCGATATCTGAAATTAGAGAAATAATTAAACCAGTTGGCTTGTCTCCGATGAAATCAAAAGGAATACATGGTTTATCAAAAATTTTAGTTGATCGCTATAACGGAAAAGTGCCTGATAATTTAGAGGCTTTAGAATCACTTCCTGCTGTAGGACACAAAACAGCAAGTGTTGTGATGTCACAAGCTTTTGGTATTCCCTCTTTTCCTGTTGACACTCATATCCACAGACTAATGTGGAGATGGGGGTTTTCATCTGGTAAAAACGTAGTCCAGACAGAAAAAGACGCTAAAAGGCTTTTTCCAATTGAGAAATGGAACAAACTACATTTACAAATAATTTTTTACGGAAGAGAATATTCGCCCGCTAGGTCTTGGGACATTAACAAAGATATAATTACTCAAAAAATAGGAAGAAAATCTATAGTTAATAAACTAATATAACCCATTAATAAACTTAACATTTGAGTTTTTTTTTGAATAATCTTTAATGTTGTTAATCACCTTTTCTGAGGGTATTAATAACAAGTCATCAATCAAGCTTTTTATTTCTAAACAACCCATAAACTCATCATTAAAATCAGAGTCAGTAAGTTTTTTTATGTTAATTTTTATTGTTTTTTTTTCTTCTAATTCATTGTAGATATGTCTTATCATATCAATATTAGTAGAGGTTCTATTCATAGGCAATTTGAGTTTGTTTAATTTTTTTTCTTAACGTAATTAACGCATATCTCATTCTTCCTAAGGCGGTATTAATGCTAACATTAGTTGCCTCCGCTATTTCTTGAAAGCTCATATCCATGTAATGCCTCATTATCAGAACTTGTTTCTGTTTGTCGGGAAGGGTTTCTATTATTTTTTTTAGAAGTGTTTTTGAGTCTTTAGAGAGATTGTTGGTCTCAGAAAAATCTTCAGAAAACCGCAAAGAGTTAAAGACATCAGACCCATCAGATAAAGTTATTTTTAGATTTCTTTTCTCTTTTCTGAAGTGATCAATGGCCTGATTATGAGCAATTCTCAAAACCCAAGGAAGGAATTTACCCTGTTCGTTATATTTGTTGTTGTTTATGATATTAATTGTTTTAATAAAAACATCTTGAAGTATGTCTTCAGCGACATATTTATCTTTTACAATTAAATAAATAGTTGTAAAAATTTTAGATTTATGCCTATCAATTAACACAGACATTGCCTCTTTGTTACCATTTGTATAAAGTGACACCAAACAACTGTCACTTATTTCCGTTTTTAACATAATAATTATTGTTTAGTAACGTAGAGGTCTATAGCATATTGTGTTATTTTGTTAATAATATTTTACTAAATATAGCCATTGATTTTATAATTTCAAAAAACTGTGTCTGAGCCAAAAAACATTATTATTAAAAACGCTAGAGTAAATAATCTCAAAAATATATCATTAAAAATCCCAAGAAATAAGTTTATTGTTATCTCAGGCGTATCTGGATCTGGTAAATCATCTTTAGCTTTTGATACAATTTTTGCAGAGGGACAAAGAAAGTACATCGAAAGCTTAAGCTCATACGCCCGACAGTTTCTTAAGAGGATGGATAAACCAAACGTTGATTTTATTGATGGGCTATCACCTGCTATTGCTGTGGATCAAAAAAGAAATAACAAGAACCCAAGATCAACCGTAGGGACCCTTTCAGAAATTTTTGATTACTTAAAATTGTTGTTTTTAAATATTGGTCAAACATTTTCCCCCATCTCTGGAAACTTAGTTAAAAAAGACAACTTCGAGGATGTTTTAAAGTATTTATCAAATTTTGATGGAGAAAAATATTATATTTCTGTCAACAAAAAATCAACAAAAAATCATTTTACAAGAGATCTTCAGTTGCTACTTAACAAGGGGTTTACTAGGGTGTTGGTTAACAATCAATTTTATATTATCGAATCACTTCTATCAGAAGATGTTCTTCCTGACTCATATGATATATTAATTGATAGAGGGGTAGTTAATATGGAAGATGAAAATTTTATTTTCAAGATAATTGAGTCTTGTAAAGATGCTTTTTTTGAAGGTGAAGGTAGATTATTAGTAACCGTACCTAAAAAAGAAAAAAAAGAGTTTTCAAATAAATTTGAGTTAGACGGAATTACTTTTATTGAGCCAACGCTAAGCTTATTTAGTTTTAATAATCCCTATGGTGCATGTTCCAGTTGTGGTGGTTTTGGAAATGTTCTAGGGTTTGATGAAAACAAAATTATTCCAAACAAAAACCAATCTCTATTGTCAAATTGTATTGCTCCGTGGAGAACTGAAAAGATGAAAAAATGGCTTAACCCTCTAATTGAAAATGCAAGTGATTTTAAAATAAATATTCACACGCCTTACAATGAGCTAAACGAAAAAGAAAAGGATCTTATTTGGAATGGAAAAGGCTCATTTAAGGGAATTTATAAATTTTTAGAATATCTTGATAAGAAAAGTTATAAAATTCAATATAGAATTATTGCCTCAAGATATAAAGGAAAAACAACCTGCAGGAGTTGTCGTGGCACAGGAATCAGAGAAGATGTACACAATATTAAAATCAACAATAAAAGCTTAATTGACTTAACGCTTAGCTCAGTCGCTTCTTTGTTAAATTTTTTTGAGACAATAAAGCTTACAAATAAAGAAAAGCAATTAGCAAAAAGATCTCTTCAAGAAATTGTATCTAGGCTGCATTATATAAGTAATATAGGCCTTGGTTATTTAACCCTTAACAGAAAAGTTAGCTCACTTTCTGGCGGAGAGTTTCAAAGAATAAAACTAGCAACATCCCTAGGGAGTTCCCTTGTTGGATCTCTCTATGTTTTAGACGAACCCACAATTGGTCTTCACCCATATAATACTCAAAAATTAATTCAAATTCTTCAATCTCTTAAGTCAATAGGAAATACTGTCATTGTTGTTGAGCATGATGAAGAGGTGATTTTATCTTCAGACCACTTAATTGATATTGGCCCCGGAGCAGGACATCAAGGGGGAGAAATAATGTATTCTGGGCCCACAAAAAACATTAACAATAACACAAAAGGTCCCACTAGTGAGTTTATATTTAATAAAAAAAAAATAGAAGCTCAAAAGAGAAGAAAATTTGTAAACAACATAACAATTGTTAACACTAATCATAATAACTTAAAAAACATAACAGTATCCATTCCGCTGGATTGTTTAGTTGTGGTAACTGGTGTTAGCGGATCAGGAAAATCAACACTCATTAGAGATGTTTTTTATAATGCCGTTGCCAAACATTTAGGGTTAGATTTTGAAAAAGAGGGTAAATACGAGGCTATTAAGGGGGATATAGATAAAATTAAATCTATAGAAATAGTAGACCAAAACCCAATTGGAAGATCTTCAAGATCAAATCCGGCTACATACTCAAAGGCGTATGAGTCAATTAGAAAAATTTTTTCTATTGAGGGTCAGAAAATAAATAAGGAAATAAAACCCTCGTTCTTTTCATTTAATGTTGACGGAGGAAGATGTGAGGAGTGTTTGGGGGAAGGCGTGACAAAAATTGAAATGCAATTTATGGCAGATATCTTTTTAGAATGCGATTCTTGCAAGGGAAAAAGGTTCAAGAAAGACGTCCTTGAAGTGAAATATAAGAATAAATCGATTTTTGATGTTTTAGAGATGACCATAGAAGAAGCTTGTGATTTTTTTAAAAACTCCACCCCAATATTAAAAAAACTCCAACCTATGTGTGATGTTGGTTTAGGATATCTAAAATTAGGACAATCGTCAAGCACTTTAAGTGGAGGTGAGGCCCAGAGACTAAAGTTAGGTTCCTATTTAACGGAGGATCCATCCAATATTTCGGCAGGTGTTTATATTTTTGATGAGCCGACGTCAGGATTACACAATAAAGATATTTTATGTTTCTTAAAATCCGTTTCTAGGCTTATTAGCATGGGAAACACTGTGGTTATAATTGAACATAATATGGAGATGATAAAGAATGCGGACTGGATTATTGACCTTGGCCCAGATGGTGGAGATGAGGGAGGAGAAATTTGTTTTCAAGGAACCCCAGAATCTTTGATTAAAAACAACAACAATAAAACAGCAAAATATTTAAAACAACAGTTCGTTTGATAAGATATTAATCAATTAAATAATTGAATTAATTTTACAAGAAAACCCTATGGCTCAAAAAATTGTAGTAGCAAATTGGAAAATGAACAACGATGAGTATTCATCTAAAGCATTAACATATGATTTTCTTAAACTTCTTAGCCAACAAAACAATACAGACATTAAAAAAATATTATGTGTTCCTTTTCCTTTTCTAGGAATGATTGAAAATATGTGCAGAGGTACTGAGTCTGTTTATGTTGGAGCACAAAACTGCAGTTCACATGAGAGCGGTGCATATACTGGCGAGGTTTCTGTTTCAATGTTAAGTAGTCTACGAGTAACGTTTGTAATAATAGGACATAGTGAGAGAAGAGAACTTTTTAATGAAAAAGACGATGTGTTGTTAGAAAAAATAAAATTATCTCTTTCGCAAAAAATCACCCCTATTTTTTGTTTTGGTGAACCTCTTCATATCAGAGAAAAAAATCAACACATTGAGTTTGTTACCGCTCAATTATCAAATACCGTTTTGAAATTAAATAAAGAAGAGTTTTCAAAAGTAATTTTAGCCTATGAGCCAATATGGGCTATAGGATCTGGAAAAACAGCAAGTTTAGAAAACATAGAAGAAATGCATAAAGCAATTAGAGATGTGCTTAAAATAAAATTTGGTAATTCTTTATCAAGCAATTCAAGCATTTTATATGGGGGTAGTGTGAATTCTACAAACGCCCAGGATATTTTTTCTCTATCTGGTGTTGACGGGGGCTTAGTTGGAGGCGCCTCTTTAGATGCTAAAGTTTTTCTTGAAATAGTAAATTCTATGGGATAAAATAAAAAAGAAATGAAAAAATTTTTCTTTTTTGTCTTTATAGTCTTTTTACAAACCTTCCTTCTTTCTCCATTTCTCTCTAAATCTCAAACAAAAAAAAACAGTTTTTCAAACCTTGAGGAATTCTATAATTCTTTTGTTAATCAAGAGGTAAGTGATTCGGATAGAGAAATAATAAAAAAAACATTGCTTGATGAAAATAAATTTAACCAAGAAGAAGAAGTAATGTTTGTCCGTATCTTAAACACAATAGATATAAAAAATAATTCTGAGCTTTTGAACTTAGTTAATTATATAAATTGGGCATCAGAAAACCTCAACGAATCTACAAAATTAGAAGATTTATTAACTTATCACCTTTCATTAATTGTTAGAGAAGAGTTTAAGTCAAAAAATTACTTTACTTCACTCTGGAGAATAATAAAAACGGAGACAGTTTATAGCGACGTTTCTTATAAGCTTATTATCAAAAAAGATCCAAAAATAGGATTGGAGGACTTTTTGGGGTTTAGTCTTTATAATAATTTTGGAGATGTTCAAGGAACACTTACTTTTTATTATAGTAGTGTAGATTTAATTGTAGATTCTGAGTTTCACAATTTTGAAATTAAAAAAACAGATATCAGTCTTTATCCAGATATTAATGTTATTCAAGGAAAAAACGGATTAATATCCAGTAAGATTAATAATCCTTATATTTCTGATTTAGGTTTTTTTTTAAATAAATTTTCCTTGGACTTAACCCAAGGTGTTCTTGTTTCTGATGAAACTACACTAAATACCACCACCACAAAAAAGGTAGAAGGTTCACTCGAATATAGAGTCTTAAAAAATTCACCATTAAACTCTAATAACTTTAATTTTATTTCAAATAACTCAAACATACATTTAATACAAAACAATAATTATTCTCTAACCTCTGGTCTTTTTATTAATGGAGATAAAGTATTCACAAAATCAAAAAGTAATGGTTTTTCAGAGTTTTTATTACAACTAGGATTTAACAAAAAAATAAGCGTTAAGTCCAAATCTTTTTTTATTGATCATCAAGATATTTCAGCAGAGAAATCAACATTCAAACTGTTTGACGTGAGCGATTCTGTGTATCACTCTCAGGTCGAATTTAATTTTAATTTTAATTCTGAAAAAATTGAACTTTTTAACACAAAAGGACTTCTAAGCAACTCAGCTTTTTATTCTTCTTACTTTAATATTGAGTTTGATGCCGATTATTTGAGCTATACATTAGGAGGCTCGGAGGTGTTTTTTAAAATGATTGTAGCACCAACCCAAAGACCCTTAAGTGTATACTCTAGAAATTATTTTGCTCAAAATAAAATAAACGAGATGACAGATCTTAATGGAATTAACTTTTTAAAAGCTGTCTATACATATTTCTCTAAAATCAAAAGAGAAGATTTTTATATAGCTGATTTCGCATATTCTTTTAATTTAAATGTAAATCTAATAGAAGGAGGAATTATTGACCTTTGGAGAAACGGCTTTGTTTTATACGATAAAGAGATTGGTTTAATAGAGGTGTTGCCAAAACTAAAACATTATTATTTGTCTCACAGTAAAAGATCTGATTATGATGAGGTTAGTTTCACCTCACTATCGCCAACTTCAAACAACTTAATTTATAATTTAAAATCAGACAAAATGTTATTTGATGGCGTAGAAAATTTGAGACTAAGTGAAAAAAACAATTTAATTGTATATCCTCAGAGCGGCATGGTTGAGCTTAAAAAAAACAGAGAAATAAATACCATTGGAAATCTTTCTGTAGGAAATTTTGATTTTAGAGGAGTCACTTTATCATTTAAGTATGATGCTTATAAAATTGATTTATTAAAAATAGATACATTAAAAATGATAACTAAAGTTAATAATTTAGAGAGTTATAACTATCTCTATAATATAGGAGGGGGGCTCTTTATAAATCATCCAAAAAACAAATCATCATTAAGAAAACTCCCTAATTTCCCCTTTTTTGTTTCAGATAAAAGCACTAGTGTATATTTTGAAATGCCAGATGACTACGGAAGCAAGTATGATAGTAGTTTTTATTTTACTATAGATCAGTTTAGGATTGATAGCTTAGACAAATCAACCCTACCAAAGTTTGAATTTCCGGGAAAATTTTATTCTGTTGGAATATTTAACCCTCTCGAGGCGAAGCTTATTACAATGCCCGATAATTCTTTTGGATTTACAATTGATTTAAAAAATAATAATCTTGACGCTTATGGAAAAAACATTCAGGTTTTTGAAAATCTAATGATGGACTCCACGGGATTATATTCGGAGGGAAACATTAAATATAATTCTACAACCCTATTCTCTGAAAAATTTCGTTTTTTCCCAGATTCTATCAGTGGATATGTAGAAAAAGGATTTATGAGCGTAGAAACATCTAAAAAACAAAATTTTATCTACCCAGAGCTAGAGCTATCTAATCTTCAGTTAACATATCTCAAAGATGATAACAACGTGTTACTTTTATTTGACTCTTTAAAAAGATCAGAAATTATTAATAAAAAAAATAATTATAAAATATTTGGAGACTTAACCATTTCATCAACTGAAGTTTCTTCAGAAGGTAAAATAAAAATTGGTGACTCATATTTTTTTTCTGATAGGTTTGTTTTTGAAGAGTCACTTATTGCCTCTGATTATGCTGATGCTTTTCTCAAAGAAAAATCTCAAAATAACGACCTTGTAAACGCTGAGGGTGTAAAATTGAAATATAAAATCAATGAAAAAGAATTGAACTTAAAAACAACACTTTTTGGCCAAAACAATTTTATGTTTCCTCGTTTTCAATTATTTTCTTCTTTCGCAGAAATAAATTGGAATATTCAACAAAAATCTATTTCTGTGACTTCAGAAGATAACTCAGAAAAAACAATATATTCCTTAAGTCCTGAATTTAATAGTTGGTCTTTTGATGCATCTATGGGATTAATTGATGTTAAAGAAAATTTATTTTTAATTAAAGGGGTAGAAGAAATAGTAGTTGCAGATGCTTATATAATTCCTTATAATAAAGAGTTGTCAATCAGAGAAAATTTAAAAATTGATCCTTTATTAAAGTCCAGTTTGGTGCTCGACACGTTGGAAGAGAATCATAAATTTGTAGATTCTGATATATTGATTTTAACAAAAGATAAATTTGAGGGAAAAGGTATTTACGAATATGTGAACTTTAATCTAGACACGTTTAATGTACCCTTCTCTAATTTTGAAATAAAGTCAGATACGGACGGGAGATTAACTACCTACTCTAAAGGAAGTGTAGATAAAAATGATCCTGTATTAATGGAGCCTGGATTTAATTTTTATGGAACGATTAATTTATATGCGAACTCAGATAAGTTATTCTTTGACGGATTTATAATACCATCAGAAGTAAATAATTTTAACCCAGATAATGCAATTTCATTTAAGGAATATTTTGCTCCTGGAGATGAGCTTCAGTTATCTATTAATGACAATCAAGATGTTTATAGTTCTGCAATTTCTCTGAACGAGGAGGGTTTGTTTTTTGATTTTTTTAATAATCCTGTTAAAAATAAAAATTCTGTTTTTTTTAATCCTGAAGGTTCTTTGTCTTACGACTCTTACTCAAATGAATATTTAATAGAAAAAAAAGAAAAAAGAAATCTAGAGGACTATGAAGGCAACTCACTTTTGTATAATCCATCAAGTAATTCAGTTTCTTTTGAGGGAGAAACAAACCTGTTTGATAATGATAAAAATTTTAAAATCCTTTCATCTATGCAAGGAAAGCTTAATCTAGATTCATTAGAAGTTGAGTCAGATGCTTTTTTGATTATAGATATTAACGTAAAAAGATCAATTATTGATGAGCTAGGATTTGCTTTTACAGATATCATTGAAACGTTTGGCGCACCAATTGCGCATGACAATGAACAAGAAGTATTAATGAGAATGTCTGATTTAATTGGAAATGAAAAAACAATTGCTTTTGAAAATCTTGTATTATCTAAATACGAATCATTAATAGAGGCAGATGAACTTCTAAACACCACTTTTGTTATTACTAACACAAAGTTTTCCTGGTCTCCAACGCAAAAGTCATGGTATAACACAGCCACCATTAACCTCTCAAATATTGGATCTAGAGACATTAACGCATCAGTTGATGGCTTCCTTGAGATTAAAAGAAGCAATAACCATTATGTGTTTTCTATGTTTTTACAACCAGCTCCGGAGCTATGGGTATATTTTAAATACGATGGAGATTACCTGTGGGCAATATCTTCTAGTGAAAGAATTAATAAAGAGTTATCTGATCTTTCTGGAGGTAGAGACAGATATATATCTTCAAAAATTACTAATGAAGAAGAGGTTTTAAGTTTTATTAACGCTTTCAGATTTAATCATTTTGGTATTAAAGAACAATATAATTTGTTATCTCCTTCTGATACATTTCTTGAGGATGAGATTTTTAAAACAATTTCTGAAGATGATGGATTTTAAGCGCTTAACATTATTTAGTTAATATCAGACACTTATTATAAAAGATCTTTTTAAATTAGCAAAATGATAAAAAATTATATTGAAAGCAATAAAGAAAGATTTTTGAGTGAGCTTTTTGAACTATTAAAATTAGAATCTGTTAGCGCTGACTCCAAATTTAAAAGTGAGGTTGATAAGGCAGCAGACTGGCTAGTTAATCAATTTACAAAGCTTGGTTTAGAAAACGTTGAAAAGGTAAAAACCAAAGGACACCCTATAGTATATGCTGACAAAATAATTAATAAAGATCTTCCTACAATTTTAGTTTATGGCCATTATGACGTTCAGCCTGCAGACCCCTATGACCTATGGGATTCTCCTCCTTTTGAACCTACTATTAAAAATGATAAAATATATGCAAGAGGTGCTTGTGATGACAAAGGGCAGATGTATATGCACCTTAAAGCATATGAGTCACTTTTATATGCAGGTGAAATAAACTTCAACATTAAATTTATGATAGAGGGAGAAGAGGAGTGTGGTTCAGACAACCTAGAAGAATTTGTAGTTTCGAACAAGGAAAAATTAAAATCAGATGTTATAGTGATTTCTGATACTGCCATTATTGATAATAACAATCCCTCAATAACAATAGGTTTAAGAGGACTGAGTTATATGGAAATAGAATTAACTGGCCCTAGTAGGGATTTACATTCTGGCACATACGGTGGTGCAGTAAATAATCCCATAAATGCTCTTTGTAAAATAATCTCTTCATTGAAGGATGATGAAGGTAGAATAACCATACCCGGCTTTTATGATAATGTTGAAACCTTTAGTGAGTCTTATAGAAAAGAAATAAACAAAACACCCTTTGACCTAGAAAGTTTTAAGTCTCACATTAAAATAGGAGATGTTTATGGTGAGTCTGGATTTTCAACGGTTGAGAGAATTGGAATTAGACCTACCCTAGACGTAAATGGCATCTGGGGAGGATATATAAATGAAGGAGCTAAAACTGTACTGCCCTCGAAAGCTTACGCAAAAGTATCTATGAGATTAGTTCCTAATCAATCTAGCAAAGAAATTTCAGAGCTTTTCTCTAAACACCTAAAAAGCATTTGTCCTCCGTCTTGTTCTATAAAAGTCAAAGAGCACCATGGTGGGGAGCCATGTGTAGTAAACACTGATACAAAAGGCTACCGAGCGGCCTTCAAAGCTTATAAAGATGTTTGGGGAAAAGAACCGGTTCCTACATTTGATGGTGGAAGTATACCTATAGTTGCTTTATTTAAAAAAGAATTAAAGTTAGACTCCATCCTTATGGGTTTTGGATTAGATGAAGATGCTATTCATTCGCCAAATGAGTCATTTGGCTTAGTTAATTTTTACAAAGGGATTGAAACTATAACACATTTTTATAATAATTTTTCAAAAGATGAGAGGTAAAAAGGGATTGTGTTTATTTTTTGTGTTTATTTTTTGTCATAGCTTATTTTCTCAAATATTAGAGCCAATATCGTGGAGTATGTCAATAGATAGCACAGGATCACAAAATTCCAACAAAATACAATTACTATTTACTCCGACCACTGAACCAGGTTGGTATATATATTCTTCGGATAATGATCCTAATAGTGGGCCAAAGACGGAGTTTGAGTTTTATTTAAATAAAACATATGAACTTAATGGAGAGGTAATGCCTGTAAATGTAAAAACTAAGTTTGATGAAGTTTGGGGCGCTGATGTAAGATATTTAGATAATACGGGTTCTTTTATTCAAAGCATTAATTTATTAGAAAAAACCCCATCTATAGGGGGTTACATCTCATATCAGGTCTGTTCTGAAATCGAAAAAATGTGTATACCTCTTGAGAAAGATTTTTCATTCTATAGCTCTCAATCAAGTAATTTTCAAGATGAAACAGTTGGTATAAATAGTTTTGCAGAGGAGAAATCTCTTATTTCTTTTATTTTCTTTTCATTTATTGCTGGTTTTTTGGCTATACTCACCCCATGCGTTTTCCCAATGATTCCATTGACCGTTTCTTATTTTGCTAATAAAAGCACCAGTAAAAAATATTATTTTGATGCCATAGTTTTTGGGCTTTCTATTGTTTTGATATTTACTTTTTTAGGTGTTTTTCTTTCTCTACTTATGGGGCCACAAACTGCTAATGAGATCGCTACCTCTTGGATTCCAAATTCTATTTTTTTTCTTCTTTTCGTTGTTTTTGGACTATCTCTTATTGGATTTTTTGAGATAACAATTCCTTCAAGTTTTATTACTTCAATTGATAAAAAATCTCAAGAAGGTGGGCTTATCGGTGTTTTTTTCATGGCCTTCACATTAGTTTTGGTTTCTTTTTCATGTACAGGTCCGTTGGTTGGGAGTATATTGGTACAATCTGCTAGTGGTTTACAAATCAAACCTATTCTTGGCATGTTAGCTTTTTCTACTGCTTTTGCTTTACCTTTTACGTTTTTAGCTATTTTTCCAAAAAAACTTCAAAGCTTGCCAAAGTCTGGTAACTGGATGATTGTTTTAAGGGTAATCCTTGGGTTTTTAGCAATTGCTTTCTCTTTTAAATTTTTAAGTGTAGTAGATAAAGCTTATCATTTTAATTTATTGAATAGGGATGTTTTCTTAATTATATGGAGTTTGTTGTTTTTTGTTTTATCTCTTTATCTTTTTGGAAGAATTAAATTACCAGAAGGACAACTAAGAAATGGCACCTTCTATACAAAAATTCTTGCTGTATTTTTCTTTTTTATGTCGGTATACTTTACTTCTGGAATGTTTGGAAACAGGTTGGTATACCTTGCGGCATATTTACCTCCTTTACCAGAAAAATATATTGACATAAAAACCTTTACTAGAAAGCCTTTTTTTGAAGTTGACAAGGTTTATGACAACGAATTATCTAATGTGAAATTTTCTGATATTTTAAAGTTACCTTATAACATTAAGGGTTTTTTTGATTATAAAGAAGGGTTAGCGTATGCCCAAAAAACAAACAAACCAATACTCCTAGATTTTACCGGTCATGGATGTGTTAATTGTAGGGACATTGAGTCTCGTGTTTGGCCGGACAATCAAGTAAGAGATTTCTTAAGTAATAAGTATGTTTTGATTTCATTGTATATTGATGACAAAACTGTTCTGCCAGATGGGGAGTGGTATATATCTAGCTATGATTCTAAAATTAAAAAAACAATTGGAAAACAAAACGCTGATTTTCAGATCACCAGATTTAATAATAACGCGCAACCTTTTTATGTTGTACTCGATCCTTTTTCTGAAAAAATTATTTATTCTCCTTGGGGATATGAGTTAAATATTGAAAAATACATATCTCACTTAAAAAACGGATTGAAAGAGTATTATAATGAATAAATATTTGGTGTTTATAACCCTCTATTTTTTTTCTTGTAATATAAATATAGATGAAAATCAAAAAGAGACATCTTTAGACCCCCCAAACATCAATCAATATGAATCGAATGAAATAAAAACACTCTATGGCATAAACTTAGACTCATTCACTTATGAGTCAAATAAAATTAAATGGGGCGATAGTTTTTCTGGCATTTTATCAAAAAATAAAATAAATAAAAAAAACATATATGAGGCAACACAATTAAGTAAGGAAGTGTTTAATCTTAGAAAAATCAAGAAAGGAAATGCTTACACTCTATTCTTTAAAAAAGAAGACAAAAGTTTAAGTCACTTAGTTTACGAATCAAGCAAATATGATTATTTAATATGGAGTTTTGATTCCTTAGTAAACTTTAATAAGATAGAAAAAAAAGTTAGCTACAGAGAAAGACAAATTTCAGGAATTATCAACTCTAGCCTATACCTAAGTTTTATTGAAAAAAAATATCCAATAGATTTAGTTAATCTTATTGTAGATGTTTTTGCGTGGCAGATAGATTTTTTCAGAATAAACCCAGGAGATAGTTATAATATTATATATACAGAAGAAATTATAAACGGGGAATATGTTGGAGTTAGAGGAATTAAAGCTGCAAAATTTACACATAATAATAATCCTTTTTTTGCAATAGGTTATGATCAAGGGCTTGGTATTGATTTTTTTGATGAAAATGGAAAAAGCTTAAGAAAAGCGTTTTTAAGAGCTCCGTTAAATTTTTATAGAATTTCATCAAAATTTAAAAAAGGAAGATTTCATCCTGTACTTAAAAGATATAGAGATCATTTAGGAACGGATTATGCTGCCCCTAGAGGAACACCCATTTATACAGTTGCTGATGGTAAAGTTGTGGAAGCAAGGTATGCTAGAAACAACGGTTATTATGTAAAAATTGCTCATAATAATATTTTCACGACACAGTACCTGCACATGTCAAAATTTGCAGCTGGCATTAAGAACGGGAAGATTGTTAAACAGGGAGATGTTATAGGTTATGTTGGCTCAACAGGACTTGCAACAGGTCCACATGTTTGTTTTCGTTTTTGGAGAAACGGAAAACAGGTTGACCCGTATAAACAAAACGACTTACCTGAGGGAGATCCAATTCTATCAAAACACGAGGAATCATTTAATTATTTAAAAGAGAAATATTTAAAATTGATTGAAGGTTAATTTTTAAAACACTTTTCAGCTTTTTTTCCAATTTCTTTAAGAACACTAAATAAAAAATCAATGTCCTTTTTTTCTCTTCTATGATTTATGCAATTAATTCTAAGAACATATTGGTTATCAATTTTTGTGCCCGAAAGAAAAATTCTCCCATCTTCTTCAATTAATTCTAGTATTTTTTTATTTAAATCAGAATCTGAAATCGTTCTGCTTTTGCTTGTATATTTAAAGCATAAAATTGATAATTCTGGATAATGTAATGGCAAGAAATTTTTTTCTTTTTTTATTATATTATATGCGTATTGAGCCATTTTAATATCATTAAGAATATTTTTTCTTATTTTTTCATAACCAAAGGTTTTAATTGTCATCCAAACCTTTAATGCTTTAAAATCTTTTGAAAGTTGAATGCTAAAATTCATAAGATCTTCTCTTTCTGATTTTTCTGAGCCACCAAGTAAATATTCAGGAATTAAACTAAAAGTTTTACTAAGGTGCTTTTTGTTTTTAACAAGTACACAAGCAACTTCAAAAGGAACAAACAACCACTTGTGTGGATTTATTAATAATGAGTCCGCTCGCTCCATACCTTTAAATTTACTTTTATATTTATCTAAGCTTGCAGCAGGACCGCCATAAGCTGCGTCTACCATGAACCACAAATCATATTTATTACAAATTTTAGCGATCTTTTCTAAGGGATCTATTGATCCTGTATTTGTTGTTCCAGCAATCCCAATTACCCCAATTGGTAAGAATTTTCCACTCAAGTCTTCTTTAATTTTTGCCTCGAGAGATAATATGTCAATTTTAAAATCAGAATCAGTTTTTACTTTTATTAGATTTTGGGTTCCTATTCCTAATAGATCTATGGCCTTGTCAATACTTGAGTGAGCTTCCTCTGAAACATAAACTCTCATTTGTTTTTTATTGTATAATCCTTCTTCAGATATTTTTTTATCTCCTTTCACCTTTCTCATCACAGCTAGATTCATTAGGTTAGCAACAGATCCACCGCTTACAAAAACACCTCCCTCATTTTTATTATGGTACCCAATAAACTTTGAAATCCATTCTATAGTTAATTTTTCAATTTCAGTATTTGCAGGGGCACTATGCCATTTCAAGTTGTTCTGATTTAATGAGCCCTTTATCAGCTCTGCAATTGCTCCCACTTGATTTCCACCTCCTGTTATATATCCATAATAATTTGGGCTTGGGTTGAAGTTTGAATACTTGATCAAGTTGTCATCTAAATGTTTTATAACTTTTTCTGGGGCACAGGCCTTGTTCTTTATGTTTAACTTAAATGCTTTTTGTATTTGATGGGGTTTTTTATTCTCATAAATTTTCACCCCCCTAATATTATTAGCATACCAACTTTCAATCATTTCAGTAGACTGAAGCACTAGCTCTCTAAATTTTTTAGGGGAAAGATCCATATTTATTTATTTATATATTCTTTTCTTGATGGAGAGAAAACATCAATAAGTTCACAGTCAGAGATTGCTGTTCCACTGTGTTTAATATTTGAAGCAATCATAATTAATTGGTTCTTTTTTAATAAATGTGTTTTATTATTCATAACTAATTTGAAAATTCCTTTTTTTACAAATAAAGATTGTTCATTTATATGGCTATGCTCAGGAATAGAAGATCCTTTTTTCACAGTCCAAAAAGCTATTGTTATATTTTTCCCATGTACGAATTTTCCATAAAAGCCAGGAATTATTTCATTGCCATTTATTTTTTCTAAATCAAACATTTTGTTTTTCTATATACCTTTTTAGTCCACTAACGCTCATATATGGAGGGTTAGCAGCATAATATTGTGCTATTAATTTATTGCTTATTTTTTTTGAAACCATCTTTTTGTAGACATATTGGTCAAACTTTTTTATTAGAGTATTATCATCTGAAAAATTATACATATTGTTTCTAATCCAATTACACCAATCTCTTAGCTCATCTCTTAGCTCATCTAAGTGATCTCGGGAATTTAAGTGACAACCAAAATGAGTTAAAAACATCTTTTTAGGATTTTCTTTTTCGATTATTTGTAAGCTATTTTCCCAATCTTCAAGATTAATGTCTGGTGGTGGGCAAGCTGGCAAAACAGGTCCATTTTTAATTTTTGCTCCTGCTATATCTCCAGTAAACATACAGTCACCCAATTTCCAAGATATATGATGACTCGCATGACCTGGGGTATGAAAAGATTGAAACTCAACTCCATTTATAGAAATAACCTCTTCATGATCAACAGAAATAACATTTTTATTATTTATTTTTTTAACATTCCCCCAAAGCATGTCCATTTTGTCTCCATAAATTTTACCAGCAGATGAGATAAGCCTTTCAGGATCTATAAGGTGCGGAGCCCCTTTTGGGTGAACGTAAATTTTTGCTCCATTTTCTGCAAATTTCCATGCACCTCCAGAGTGATCCAAGTGAATATGTGTTACAAAAACATGAGAAATTTTTTTAATATCTAATCTTTTTTTTTCTAATGTGCTTTTAATAACACCATAAGAAACTGATGGCCCAGTTTCAACCAATATTAAGTTATTTTCTTCTTGAATTAGAAAGCATGCGATTGCAGACTTCTTATTTAAAAAGTCTAAGTCAATAATTTTAATCATATTTACTAATATTAATTAAGTATTTATGTTATCAAAAAAATCATTACTTATTTTTCAAGATTTTATGCCAAATAATATTTGTTTCGGCTGTGGAAAGAACACAAAAAATGGATTGCACATAAAAAGCTATTGGAATAATGATTTTGCTCAATGTGATTGGACACCAAAAAATATACACCAGGGCTGGCCAAAAATAATGAATGGAGGGATTATCGCTACTATAATGGACTGTCATTGTATGGGAACAGCTATGGCTTATGCCCATAAAATGGAGAACAGAGCACTTGGAACCCATCCTGAATATAGATATGCAACAGGTTCTATCAAGGTGAGATATATATTACCAACTCCAAACAAAAAAGTATTATTGAGAGCCAAGATACTTTCTTATTCTGAAAAGAAAGTGACTTTAAAATGCGATTTGATTTCAAACAAAAAGGTAACAGCAACCGGAGAAGTGATTGCGTTTAGAGTTTTTGATAGCAGCAAAGAAAAAAGTAATTCTTTTAAAGTTTAGTTTTTCCCGCAGCATAAATTAAACCTCCTAATAATATCTTCTTAAATCTCACATCCCGATATGTTTGTTCATCATGACCTAATCCTGTGTAAAAAGATCTACCACCATCAAAGTTGTGGTACCAAGTTATTGGGTGATTATCTCCATTTTCTCCTCCTTTGTAGCTTTTTTCATCTAAGAATAAGAGTATGTTAATGTCTGGGTTAATATTTTTATAGTTATACCACTCATCCTTGATTGACCACTCTTTATCAAGGTGTGAGGTGCTAATATGATTGCTATTCTCAGTTTTTATTGTAGCTTTTTGTACTTCAGGATGGCTTTTAAAATAAGCACCCACTAATCTTCCATACCATTCCCAATCATATTCAGTGTCTGCAGCAGAATGAACACCAACAAATCCACCGCCCTTTTGAATAAAATCTACGAGTAGCGTTTGCTCCTCTTCATCAAGAATATCAAGTGTGGTGCACAGAAACACTATAACGTCTGATTTCTCATAGATTTCTTTTGTAATTAACTCTGATTTATTGGTATAAAAGACAGAAAAGTTATTTTCCACACTAAGCTCGTCTATTAATTTTTTTCCTTCTTTAATGGCGTTGTGATGTACAAAGCCTTTAGTTTCCGTCAAGATGATTACAGAAAAATCATTGTTATCAGTTTGTTTTTTCCACTCTATCTTTTTAATAAATGGTGACCCTATAAATAAAAAAAACAATAATTTTAATGCCATGTATAATATTAATAACTTAAATATAGTAAAATATATCCCAGCGCTGATTTTCTTAATCGTATCGTGTGTTGATTACCAAACTATTCCTCAAGAGCATGAAGAGTGGAAATTAAAAAGAAAAAACGCGTTATTTGCTGATGATGGGTATCTTAATCTTGCCGGATTGTATCCTATTCAAAACGGCAGATATACAATAGGATCCTTATCAGATAAAGATATTCATATCCCTTCAGACCTTTCAGAAAACCTTGGAGAAGTTCTTGTATATGACTCAATTATAACATTCACATTTAATGAAAACGTTTTGCTAAATGATTCTTTAGAAATAAGAGAGATAACCTACAACCATATAAAGAATAAGTTTTCATTTTCTTTAGGAAGCTTCATATGGTTTATTCATTTTGATTCTGGAGTTAAGGCAATTAGATTAAGAAATTTAAATCACCCGTTATTAGGAAAAGATTTAAAAATAGATTTTTTTGATTATTCTAAAAAACATGTAATAAAAGGGAGATTTGAAGAGTATAATAATCCAAAAATTGTTCGATTAAATAATATTCAAGGTGGAGGGTTTGTAGATACAATACCCGGAAAAATTCTTTTTAAAATAAATGGAAAAGACTTTTCGTTAGAGCCAACCATTGCGGCTTCAGGGAAGTTTTTTGTTGTTTTTGGGGATAAAACCAATGGAAGAGAAACTTATGGAGGGGGGCGTTTTTTATATATTCTTCCGCCAGATGAAGAAGGTAATGTAGTTATAGATTTCAATAAATCTTATAATCCGCCTTGTGTTTTTTCTACTTTTACAACTTGTCCAGTTCCATCAGAAACAAACAAATTAAACATAAAAATTGAGTCAGGAGAAAAAAATTATAATGGAATTTTATATAGTAGCGCATATCAATAAATTTCTTTAAATTAATAAAATGAAAAGACGACAATTTATCCAAAAATCAGTTTATACTCTTCCGTTATTATCTACCGCCAGTTTGTTTAGTTGTGAACAATTAAGCTTTAGAATGGGAGTTGCTCAATGGTCATTCCATAAATCTATAAGATCAGGAAAAATGAATAATCTAGATTTTGCTATTACGGCAAAAGAAAAGTTTAATATTGACGTGGTTGAGTATGTTAATCAATTTTTTTCTGATAAAGCAAAAGACAAAAATTATTTAAGTCAAATGAAAAAAAGGTCTGATGATTTTGGGGTTACCAATTTATTAATAATGATTGATGATGAAGGTAGCCTTGGTGACTCAGATAAGGCTAAAAGAAATATAGCGGTAGAGAACCATAAAAAATGGGTAGAAGCAGCTCAGTATTTGGGATGCACTAGTATCAGAGTTAACGCACAAGGAAGTTCAACTGAGGAGGAGGTGTCTAAGTATGTTTCAGAGTCTTTAAATTCTCTCGGAGCTTTTTCTAAAGACTTTGGAGTAGATGTCATTGTAGAAAATCACGGCGGTTATTCATCTAATGCTCAGTGGCTTGTTAATGTAATAAAAAATGCAAACAGTGATAATGTAGGAACACTCCCTGATTTTGGGAATTTTTGTATTCAGTCCAGACCTGATAACTTGTCATCTTGGGGGGCACTTGAAGGGTGTTCCAAGGAATATGATAAGTACAAAGGTGTTGAAGAGCTCCTTCCATATGCAAGAAGTGTTAGCGCTAAGTCACTAAATTTTGACGTGGATGGTAATTGTGTAGAAATAGATTTTTATAAAATGATGAAAGTAATCAAGGGCTATGGATATAATGGATACATATCTATAGAGTATGAGGGCTCTAGCCATTCTGAAGAAGATGGTGTAAGATTAACAAAAGAATTATTGCTTAAATCTTGGGCTCAGGCTTAGTTTTTTTTCCACTTATATAGACCCCAAATAATATTAACGACATGCCAAAAAACTGGAGAGATCCGATTAGTTCTCCATCAAGTAAACCAAAAATAATTGCAACTACTGGCATTAAGTATGTAACTGTTGAGGCAAATATTGTGTCTTTTATTTTAATAAGATTATAAAAAATTAAGGTAGCTATAGATGTGCCAATTATGCCCAAAACAAAAACATAGCCAAACTCAAATTTATAGCTAGATAAATCATTAAGATGTGAGCTAAAAGGAGTCAAGTAAAATAATATGTAGATAGTAATAGGAAGAATAGAAACTATTGAAAAGCTTGTAATAGTAATCGGGTTTAGATGATTCAAATGATATTTTACAAGATTTAAGTTAATTCCATACAGTAACGTTGCAGCAACAACAAAAAGACCATATAAATCTATGTTAAATCCATTTGCCTTCTGAGAATATAATATGAGAAAGGCAGTGCCAATAAATCCAATTAATAATCCTAATAAATTTTGTTTGGTGGCTTTCAACTTATAAAAAGAAACCCCAATAATCAAAGCAAAAAAAGGAGTAAGTGATGTTAATACTCCTGATGTAGCACTATCAATTTTTGTTTGTGCAATAGGATATAAAAAGTATGGTAGAACATTTCCCACTACCCCAGATAGAAATAGTATAAGATAGTCTTTTTTTTGAATTTCTTTTAAATTCTTTGCAAGCAACGGAAATAAAACAAGAGAAGCCAGAGTTAGCCTGAGAGATCCAATTTCAAATGGGTCAAGTTTAATTAAAGCTTTCTTAATTAGTATAGGTGAGCTTCCCCAGATAACTGCTAAAAGTAGTAAAAGAGCCCAAGCATATAAATTTTTATTTTTCATTCAGCAAGCTTTAAACTCTTAAGTGAAAACTTTTCATTGATTTCATCAAGAACTTCAAGTGAGTGTTTTAACGATTCACTAAGAATAAGTTTCATTCTATACTGTTTAAAATTTTCTATAGACCTAAAATAATTTGTATAATGCCTTCTCATTTCAATTAAACCTAATTTTTCACCTTTCCATTTTATAGAAAAATCTAGATGTTTTTTAACAGTCTGAACTCTTTCATTAATTGTAGGGAAAGCATCAGTTTTTTTATTGCCAAAGTAGGATTTTATCTGATTAAACACCCAAGGATTACCAATTGCTGCTCTTCCAATCATGATTCCATCAACCCCATATTTATCTTTAAATTCTTTTGCCTTTTCTGGAGAGTCAACGTCTCCATTTCCAAAAATTGGTATATGTATTCTAGGATTATTTTTTACTTGTGCGATATAGCTCCAGTCAGCAGACCCTTTGTACATCTGTTTTCTTGTTCTGCCATGAATAGTTAAAGCTTGTATTCCTACATCTTGCAACCTCTCTGCAACCTCTACAATTCTTATTGAGTTTTCATCCCAACCTAATCTTGTTTTTACAGTCACAGGAATATTAACTTGCTTTACAATTTCTGCTGTCATTTTTTGCATCTTATCAAGGTCTAATAAAATTCCAGCACCAGCACCTCTACACGCAACTTTTTTAACTGGGCAGCCATAGTTTATATCTAAAATTTCAGGTCCAGCTTGTTCTGAAATTTGTGCAGCTTTTTTCATGGATTCGATATTATCTCCAAAAATTTGAATTCCTATTGGTCTCTCAGAATCATAAATATCAAGCTTTTGAACACTTTTCTCTGCATCTCTAATCAGTCCCTCCGAGGAAATAAATTCAGTATACATTAGATCAGCTCCATTTAGTTTACAAACGGATCTAAATGGGGGATCGCTGACATCTTCCATTGGGGCAAGTAATAAAGGGAATTCACCAAGATCAATATTGCCTATCTTCATAAAAAGAACTATTTTAACATCTAAATAATTCACAAAGAAACTTAAATGAGCAAACACATAAAAGAATTAATGTATATTATTCTTGCTGTCTCTCCTCTATTAATAATGAGTTTAGTGTCTAATGTAATTGAAACGCCTTCAGAAGTTTCTTATGATGGGCTAGATAGACAATTGCTTTTATTCTCAAACTCACTTTTTTTACTTTTTTTTCTAGTTCCATACTTTTTTATTAGAAATAAAAAAGAGTATTCCATGAATCTTTCACTTATTAGGGGTTACCCTATTTTTTTACTTATTCTTACTACAATTTTATTTATAGTCATTAATGCTCCTATTATAGAGTGGAATAAATCAATATCTTTTCCAGGTTTTCTATCTTCTTTTGAATCATGGGCTTTATTGAAAGAAAAGCAGTTAGAGTCACTAACAGAGTATCTTGTTTCTTTCGAAAGCAATTACGAATTTGTAGTTGGAATACTAACAATTGCAATTATACCTGGTTTCTGTGAAGAATATTTTTTTCGAGGAGTCTTACAAAAAAACCTTCAACTTATTTTAAAAAACCCCCATATTGCTATATTTATAAGCGCATTTCTCTTTAGCGCTTTCCATTTACAGTTCTATGGGTTTTTTCCAAGATTTTTTCTTGGGTTATTATTTGGTTACTTTTTCTATTGGTCAAATAGCTTAATTTATCCAGTTATTGCCCACGCATTAAATAATTTTTTGAGCTTATCAACATATTATTTTGCCAAAAAAGGATTGTTTGGAGATAGTATAAATTTTTCAATTAATTCATCACCGGATATTCCTGTTTTTTTAATATTATTCTCATTTATAGTTTTTTTATATCTTATATCAAATCTAAAAAAACAATTAAACTCACTTAATGAATAAAAAAAATCTAAAAAGAAGAATCCTAACCGGAATGTTAGGAGGCACGTTGTTGCTTCTCTCATCTCTTCATGAGGCATCTTATCTAATAGTATTTGTATTAATTATATTTCTTTCGTCTAGAGAATATTATAAAATTTTATCTGAGAATAGATTTAGACCTAATTACAATTTAGGAGTATTTCTTTCCGTAATAATATTTATAACCACATATTATTATGCAAGACAAGATAGTCTCTTAGGAATTCATTTTGTTCTAATACCTATCCTCCCCTTGGTTTGTCTTTCAGCCTTGTATAGTTCGGATAACAAAGAAACTTTGTCCAACGTTTCCGTTACCTTTTTTGGAATAGTTTATATATCTCTTCCAATTTCATTATTGAACTTTCTGGTTTTTTATGATTACGGATACAATTCTATTTATCTACTTGCTACCCTATTATTTCTTTGGACAAGTGAATCTGCCGCATATATGGGTGGATCTCTTTTTGGAAGAAAGAAGCTTTTTGAGTCGGTGTCTCCTATGAAAACATGGGAGGGTGTTCTTTTTGGTCTATTTGCTAATTTAGCATTAGCGTATATTTTACATGAGTATGTTTGGGAACATAAGACTTTGATATTTTGGATTTTATTTTCAATCGTTGTTTTAATTTCAGGCATTTTTGGGGATCTTTTTGAATCTTTATTAAAAAGAAATTTCAACTTAAAAGATAGTGGAAACAAACTACCAGGCCATGGAGGATTCTTAGATAGGTTTGATAGCTTCTTTTTTGTAATACCTTATGTTTATTTTTATCTAAAAATTATTTACCAGCTGACTTAAAATTGTAAATTTGCATTATCAAACTCAAAATGAGATATGAGTTATAAAGAACCAGCTCCTATCATGCACGACAAAGACCCTCTTGAGTCTATGATGAAGAGGTTTGATGTTGCTGCTGAATATTTAAATCTTGACCAAGAAGTTTATAATGTATTAAAGTCATCAGAAAGAAAAGTCATAGTCTCTTTGCCAATTTCTATGGATGATGGATCTGTATCAGTTTTTGAAGGCTATCGAGTTATTCACTCAAAAATACTTGGACCTTCAAAAGGAGGAATTCGATTTGATATTAATGTTAATTTGAATGAGGTAACCGCATTGGCTGCTTGGATGACTTGGAAATGTGCTGTTGTTGATATTCCTTATGGAGGTGCAAAGGGAGGTATTAAATGTGATCCAAAAAAGATGAGCACTTCCGAGCTGGAGAGATTAACAAGAGCTTATACACAGTCAATGTTAGATATTTTTGGCCCTGATAAAGACATACCCGCACCTGACATGGGAACAGGACCAGATCAGATGGCTTGGTTAATGGATGAATATTCTAGATCAAAAGGAAACACTGTTAATGCTGTTGTTACTGGTAAGCCGATAATATTAGGAGGATCTTTAGGGAGAATTGAGGCTACAGGAAGAGGGGTAATGGTCTCAACTTTAGCTGCCCTTACTAAGATGAAAATAAACCCTTTTAATGCTACGGTTGCTGTGCAGGGATTTGGAAATGTTGGTTCATGGGCAGCTCAATTATTGAAAGAAAGGGGATGTACTGTTGTAGCAATATCTGATATATCGGGGGGTTACTATAATGAAAAAGGAATTGATATTGGTAAAGCGATAACTTATAAAAATGAAAACAATGGTATTCTTGAGGGATTTAAAGGTGGTAAAAAAATAACAAATGAAGAGCTTTTAGTTTTAGATGTTGATGTTATAATTCCAGCTGCAATGGAGAACACAATTACTGAGAAAAACGCTGATAAAATTAAAGCTAAACTTATTGTTGAGGGAGCTAATGGCCCCACTTCTTATGAGGCAGATCCAATTTTAGCTAGAAAGGGAATAGTTGCCGTTCCTGACATTTTAGCAAATGCAGGTGGTGTTATTGTTTCTTATTTTGAGTGGGTTCAAAATAGACTAGGATTCAAGTGGACTCTTAATAGGGTATATAGAAGAAGTGACGCAATAATAAAAGAAGCATTTAATAATGTTTATTCTATTTCAAAAAAATATAAAATCTCTTTAAGGGAAGCAGCTTATATTGCAGCAATTGATAAGGTTGCAAAAACTTACAAGTACAGAAACGGATCATTTACTTTTCAAAAAAAATGATAAGAATTCATAAAGAAGGAAGAACTTTTTTGTTGCTTTTGTTCTTTTTATTAACATCTGTTAATATCAGTTTATTCATGTTATATCCGTTTTCAAAATTATATATTTTGTCTTCTTTAATTTCTCTTGTTTTTTTTAGCTTTTTCCTTCAGTTTTTTAGGAACCCAATAATAAATAAAACCATAGGGGATGATATTGTTGTTTCGCCAGCAAATGGTAAAGTTGTTTATGTAGGAGAGGTTTTTGAGCCAGAATATTTTCAAGACAAAAGACTTCAGATTTCTATCTTTATGTCTCCTTTTGATGTTCATATCAACAGAAATCCAGTTTCAGGAATAATTAAATATTATAAATACCATAAAGGAAAATATTTAGTGGCATGGCACCCAAAATCTAGCACAAAAAATGAGAGAACTACCACAGTAATTGAAAATAAAAAAGCAACAGTTTTAATTAGACAAATTGCTGGCTTTGTGGCTAGAAGAGTTATTAATTATTCTAAAGTTGGAAGTTCTGTTAAACAATCTGACCAATTAGGTTTTATTAAGTTTGGGTCTAGAGCAGATCTATTTCTGCCATTAAACTTTAAGCCCTCAATTTCTATAAATCAAAAAACCATTGCTGGAGAAACTGTTATTGGCAAGTTAGGATAATTTATTCTCTATCAGTCTAACTATTTTATTTAAATACTTTTCATCCAATTTGCTAAATGAATTAAGCTCTTTGCTATCAATATCTAAAACACCAAAAACATTTCCCTTATTAAAAATTGGAATAACAATTTCAGATCGAGAATCCGAACTACATGCTATATGCCCTGGAAACTTATCAACATCGGGCACTATAATTGTTTTTTGAGACTCCCAAGATTTACCACATACACCATCACCTTTTTTAATTTGGAAACAAGCAACTGGGCCCTGGAATGGCCCTAAAACTAATACATTTTTTTTTACAATATAGAAGCCAACCCAAAGCCAATTAAATGTTTGAGCAATAGCCGCTGAGGTGTTTGATAATATAGCAACAATATCTTCCTCTTTTTTTATAAGATTAGTTATTTGTGATATTAAATTAATATATTTTTTTTCTTTATTGTTTTCTTTTGGTTGAATAAAATCATGCATAATTTCTAATTATATAAAGCGTATCATTATCAATAATATTTCCTTTTTTTAATTTAATTTTTGGTGCAAGAATCCCATTTTTAAATTTAGTTTTTGAAATAAAAACCCTTGCTTCATCCCATAAATTATCTTTTATAAAATGATTTAAAGTTGAGGCGCCTCCCTCAACAAGGATGCTCGACACCCCTTTTTTATATAGATCGCTTAAAATCATTTTTAAATTAAACGGATTTATTTTTATGTATAATTTATTTTTTATTTTTTTTTCAATTAGTTTATTAAAGATGAGTGTTGAGTGTGAATCTCTTAAAAGAAAAGCGTCATTTTTTAATTTATTATTTGGATCTACAACTATTCTAGTAGGGTTTTTTCCATTCCATGACCTAACCGTTAAATTTGGATTATCTAAATTTGCAGTGTTTACACCAATTAGAATTCCTGGCTCTTCAGCTCTCCACTTATGAACTAACATCCTTGAGGTTTCATTTGAAATCCACCTGGAATTTCCATCCTGTTTAGCTATAAAACCGTCTTCAGTTTGGGCCCACTTAAGTATTATATATGGTAATTTTTTTTTCTGATTTTTATAAAACCTCCTGTTTAGTTCTTTCTCTTTTTTTTCTAAACAATTTATTTCAACTTCAATCCCGTTTTCTTTTAATTTTCTAATACCTTCTCCATTAACTAAAGGGTTAGGATCAAGGCTTGAAATAATCACTTTATATGGAGAATGTTTTATTATTTCATCTACACAAGGTGGTGTTTTCCCATGATGTGAGCAGGGTTCAAGATTTATATATATTGTGCTCCCCTCAATATCTTTGGAATTCTTCACATTGTTAATTGCGTTGATTTCTGCGTGTTTATCTCCAAATTTTTTATGATATCCTTCTGCAATTATTTTATTGTTTTTTACTATCACACAACCAACCATCGGATTTGGAGAAACATTTCCAAGTCCTTTTTTTGCAAGATAAAAAGTTCTTTCTATGTATTTTTTGTGATTATCTTTCACTTTGATTCAGTAAATATGGATTCAAAATTAATATACTCTGAGTTAATAAATAAATTAAATGGTTTTTCTGATAGAGAGAAAAAAAACATTGCTTTAAAATATTTATTTCTTAGGTTTAACATTTCTACTACAGATTTATTAATAAATAAAAAAATTAGTTTTGATGAACATCATAAAGAGATGTTCGAGAATGATTTAATAAAAATTAATAACAAAACACCAGTTCAGTATGTGACTGAATCAGAGTATTTTTATGATAGAGTATTTCATGTTAACAAAAACACTTTAATACCTCGGCCAGAAACAGAAGAGTTGGTAAGTATTGTTATTAGATCAGAAAAAAGTAATTCAATAAAAAATATTTTAGATATTGGCACTGGGTCTGGATGTATTGCCATTTCAATTGCAAACCACCTCCATTCAAACGTTACAGGGATAGACTCTTCAAAAAGTGCTATATCTGTTGCAAACAAAAACAATGAATTAAGTTTAAATAAAGTGAGCTTTATTCACTCTAAAATTGAAGACTTTATTCCTCAAAAAAAGTTTGATGTAATAGTCAGTAACCCACCCTATATACCAATCTCAGACATAAATCTTGTAGAAAGTTTAGTTATAAAACATGAGCCTCATTTAGCTCTTTTTGTTGAGAATGATCCAATTTATTTTTACAGATTGATTTTAGATTTTTCACAAAATCACCTAAACCCAAATGGATCAATATATTTTGAGATAAATCAAAAATACATTTATCTTCTGAAAAATTTATTGAAAGGATTTAGCTTTGAGTTGTTAAAAGACTTGTATGGGGTTGATAGATTTATTAAAATAAAAACTCCAGTTTAAATTTATGACTAATGAATAAAATTATGGTTGGCTGGGAAGAATGGGTTTCACTTCCCGATTTAGGAATTCCGGCATTGTTGGCTAAAACAGATACGGGTGCTCAGACCTCCTCGTTACATGCTTTTAATATTCAAAAATTTGGAAAAAAAAACCAAGAGAAAGTAAGATTTGGAATACAACCAAAACCGGATGATCCTAATTATAAAATTTTTTGTTCTGCAAGGCTTATTGATGAAAGAAAAATAAGATCATCAAATGGAATGGTTGAAGTTAGATATGTGATTAGCACTAAATTAAAAATTGGAGACGTTACAAAAACCATCGAAATCACATTATCAAACAGAGAGACAATGAATTATAAGATGTTAGTGGGAAGAAGTGCTTTAGAGGGTATGACAGTAACACCAAACAAAAGTTTTTTAAATGGAAAATTATCTTTCTCAATATATAAATCTCTAAAAAAGAAATCACCTCCAAAAAGATCTTTAAGAATAGCTATATTAACTAGAGAACCAAATAATTTTTCAACCCAGGCTCTAGTTCGGGCAGCAGAAAAAAGAGATCATACAGTTGAGTTAATCGATACAAAAAGATGCTATTTAGACATTAAAAATAAGGTTCCTAGAGTTCATTATGATAACAGAGAACTTCCTTTTTATGATGCTGTTGTCCCAAGAGTTGGTGCTTCAATTACTCATTACGGAATGGCGGTAGTAAGACACTTTCAGGCAATGGGAACCTATTGTTTAAATTCTGCAGATGCAATAGGCCTTTCTCGAGACAAACTAGCTGCTCATCAAATTTTATCTTATCAAAGATTGCCAATGCCAAATACTGCCTTTGGAAATTCTCCTAAAGACACATCAAGTATAATTAAGCTTTTTGGAGACTCATCTTTAGTTATAAAATTATTAAATAGCACACAAGGTAAAGGAATTGTATTAGCTGAGAGTCAGAAAGCAGCTAGGGCAGTTATTAGCGCATTTAGAAATTTAGAAGCTAACTTTTTAGCTCAGGAATATATTAAAGAGTCAAAAGGTCAAGACATTAGGTGTTTAGTTTTAGGCAGAAAGGTTATAGCTTCAATGGTTAGAACCCCCGCCGCAGGAGACTTTAAGTCTAATTTACATGCAGGAGGTAAGTCAAAGAGCATCAAGATAACCGCTGAAGAAAGAAAATTAGCTGTTAGGGCATCAAGGACACTAGGTTTAAGTTTCTCTGGTGTAGACCTTATCAGATCAAATTCAGGGCCAAAAATAATTGAGGTAAATAGCTCTCCAGGTCTTCAAGGAATTCAGTCAATTACAAGAGTTGATTTAGCTTCAACAATAATACAATATCTTGAAATGTATTCTGGTTTTGTTAAAACCTAATCTTTAAAGTGGTCATGTAATTTCTTCCTGCTTGAGGGTAAAAATAATTTTCTCTAACTTCATTGTTTTTGCCTATAAAATAACCAAATGTATATCCATTACTTGAATACATTTCATTGAATAAATTATTAACAGATATTACTAATGAAAAGATTTTTAATAACTTGTTTGTAAATGAATAATGAATACTCATGTCATTAACTAGAAAAGAATTAATGATTCTTTCTTGATTTGAAGTGTTGTCTAGGTATTGCCTCCCCACAAACTTTGAATTAAAAAACAAGCTGATGTGTTTGTGAGCTTTAAACTCTAACTGATTATTAGCAATAATATTTGGAGAAAAAGAAATATTTGTTTTCTTATAACGATTAATTATTTGTTCGTATTTAGAAAAATCTTCACCATAATTATACATAACCTCATTAAAATCAAAGACAACATTTTTTGAAATTGAAAGATTAGATTCTAAACTAAATAAACCAAATCTCAATTGGTTTATTAATTCTATACCTACCCTTCTGCTTCTTTCTACATTCGTTCTAATATAGGCTCCCACATCATTTACTTCGCCTGTAGTTATTAATTGATTTTTATATTTCATAAAAAAGAAGTTGGTATTTAACATCCCAGTTTTATAAGAATAATTTTTTCCAAACTCAATATCAAATAATTTTTCATGCTCTGGTGTTTCCTTTGAGTCAATAAAGTCGCTTCTTATAGGTTCTCTATTTGCTATAGCGAATGAGAGGTAATAGTTTAATTTATCATTTACTTCTTTAGTAACGCCTATTTTAGGATTAAAAAACAAATTGCTAGAGTTTATAAAAACATCAGACTTATCGTTATCTGTCCCATCGCTGTTGTGATCATATCCTCTTACTTGAACATCAGCAAAGAACTTAATATTTTTTGAAATCTCTTCATTGAGCTTAATGTACAAATTTGCTTCTCTTTTCTCTCCCCTAGAGAAATAATAAGTCGGATTATAGAGTAATGTGTTTGGTATATTAGTTGATATTATTTTTCCATAATGATCCCCAACATATTCATTTATCGCCCCGCCAATATTAATTTCACTTTTTTCTCTTTTTTGAAAGTAAGAAAACGTTATTCCATAAAAATGATTTCTTAACCATCTCCTTCTTACAATATCTTGTGTTTGATCTACTGCGTTTTCAAAATAATTTATCAAATTATCATTATACCTATATTGCTCATAATAACCCTTTCCAAAAGTATAATGTGAAGTAAGATGAAGAAAAGATTTATTGTTTAAATCTAAATTCCAGTGTAGTTGGTAATGATCTTGATTATAGTTATCTGTCTCATTTTCGTAGAGATAATAATTAAAAGTACGTCCAGAACTTAGTAGATTAAGTGATTGTTCTTCATTATAGCCATTATTCCAAATAACTTTTTCCATACCCCCTTGATCATTATTTATTCTTGCCTCAGGTGTTCCCCACCACGATTGATATGTTTTTTCTTTTCCTGAAAAATTAATAAAATCTACAGTTGATTTTTTGTTATAGTAACTAGTTGAAAAATAGTACGATTTTAGTTTAGAATATGCCCTGTCTACGTATCCATCAGAGCTAATATTAGATAACCTTAAGTTAAAGTTAAATTTTTGATTTATTAGACCTGAGTTAATATTTATTGAGTTGCGAAGTGTACTATAAGATCCTAATGAATTGTACACATCTACATAAAAATTTTCGGAAAGGTGTCCAGTTTTAATATTTATAGTTCCTCCGAATGCACCTCCTCCATTTGTTGACGATCCAACACCTCTCTGAACTTGTATGCTACTAGAAGATGAAACCAAGTCAGGCATATTTACCCAAAAGACACCATGTGACTCAGAATCATTGTATGGAACCCCATTAATTGTCACATTAATTCTTGTTGCATCACTTCCCCTAATTCTAATCCCGGAATAACCTATTCCGTTTCCAGCATCAGACGTATAATAAGATGAGGGTGCGGATTGAATTATTCTAGGAATGTCCTGACTTTCATTTTTAATATCAAGATCCCTTTTTGAAAAATTAGTAAAAACAAAAGGGCTTTTTTCAGCAGCTCTTGTAGAAAAGACCTTTACCTCATCTTTTAAAAGTATGCCGCTTTCTAAAACAAACTCTTTGTAATAAATGTTTTCTATATAAAATGATAAGGAGCTATACCCAACATGACTGATGGTAATTTTAAAGTTTTCTCTATCTGTCTTAATATAAAAAACACCATTTTTATCTGAAAAGATTACTTCTTTTGAAAGGTCAGTGGTAATATTAGCTCCAGAGATAATATCACCATTTTCATTAATCACTACTCCTTTAAAAATATTTTGAGAATAAGCGTTTGTTATAAAAATAAGAAAAAATAAGACCCTCATAAAAAAAATAAGGGGTATAAACTATTTGTCTACGCCAGAATTACCTGGATCAGTTTTAAGAGTATAATCTCAGCCTTTATAAGCACCCCTATACTTTGCTAAAGTATCTATAATTTAAAATAATATCAAGAGATGAGTTAAGTCTATCTACTACATTTCCTTCTAACACATAAAAGTTTTTTTTCTTTTCTTGTAGTTTTTTTTTAAAATATTTAAATAAATAGGGTCTATTGAATGGGTTTTCTCTTAATGGATCTGCTTCCCAGGGAATATCAGGTTTGCACAAAAAATACAAATCATATTCTTCATTGTCGGAGAAGCTTTTTAATTCTTTATCAATTTTTTTAAATTTTACTTCACTCCATATTTCTAAATCTAAAAGACAAGTATCCGAGATTATATAATTACCTGCATTTTTAATTTTTTTTTCTAATCTTTTGTTTTGTTCAATTCCAATTTTTTTTAGATCATTAAAAGTGTAATTTTTTTTTTTTTGTAGGTACTCTCTTGAGTATTCATCATTAAGACTACACTTTAAGATCCTTGATAGATATAAAGCAATTGTACTTTTACCGCTTGATTCTGGGCCGACAACACTAATTTTTATCATCTCTTATTTCTTTTTTCCATTCAATAAACCCATAAACAGCAAGAATTAAAAAAATTAGATATTGAATGCTCGTGATATATAATTCCTTATAAGCAAAAAGAGGGATATATATTATATCTGCTGCTATCCAATAAATCCAGTTTTCTAATTTTCTTCTTGCTAAAAGGAACATTGCTGTTAAACTTAATGCTGTTGTTATAGAGTCTAGAAAAACTACGTCGCTATCTGTGGATTTTAGGGAGAAATAAAGAATGATAAAAAAAACTAGTAATAAAAATAGACTTAACCACTTTTCTGATTTACTAGAATTAGAGATTGTTTTTTTTCTTAGGTTATCTTTAGATGACCAAACTGTCCACCCATATACACTCATAATAAAATAATAGATATTTATT
>JAYPDR010000005.1:0-33193 GCA_038125345.1 Marinoscillum sp.
TGGTGATCCTATAGCTATAGCATTAGGTTTCTTTAGAACAAATTTCTATTTGGTTAGTATTTATATGTTGATTGGTAAAGTTACAAGATATGTAATTTGGGCACTAATAACTTATTGGGGTGTTTCGCTATTTAATTAGAGAATTCTTAACTTCGATAATATGAAAAAAATTAAAATTTTTTCTCCAGCAACAGTATCTAATGTAGCTTGTGGATTTGATATTTTAGGTTTTCCTATTGAATCATTAGGTGATGAGATGACTATTTCAAAGTCTGATAATTTGGGAGTTAGAATTACTAAGGTGGATGGTTACTCTGTTCCATTAGATCCTAAAAAAAATGTTGCTACTGTATCTGCAGAGCATTTAATTAAAGATCTCAAACCGAACTGTGGATTTGATATTGAGATTAAAAAAAATATAATACCAGGTAGTGGTATTGGAAGTAGTGGTTCAAATGCTGCTGGCAGTGTTTTTGGTATTAATAAACTACTTGGAGATCCACTAACAAAAAAACAACTTATTAAATATGCAATGAAGGGTGAGGCTATTTCTAGTTTAACTGAGCATCCAGATAATGTTGCTCCAGCCTTATTAGGAGGGTTAGTAATGGTTAAGTCAATGGAGGAAGAAAATGTAATTTCTCTCCCTATACCAAGAGATTTATTTTGTTTTGTTATAAATCCTAAAATTGAGGTGAAGACATCATATTCAAGAGAGATTTTACCTAGTGAAGTTGAGTTAACTTTAATGACTAAGCAAGTTGCTAATTTTGGTGCTTTGGTACATGCTCTTCACACTTCAAATTATGATCTTCTTAGATCTTCATTAGTTGACTATGTTATAGAAAAACATAGAAAGAAATTAATTCCTTCTTTCGATAATGTTCAAAAAAAATGTTTAGAGTTAGGTGCTTTAGGTTGTTCAATCTCTGGTTCCGGTCCCTCAATTTTTGCTCTTACAAAAGGAGAGGATGATGCCATAAAAATTAATACTGAAGTTACCAGAATTTACAAAGAAACAAATATTGATTTTTCTACTTATGTCTCTAAAATTAGTTCAGACGGAATAAAAATCATTGACTCTATTTAATGAATTACTTTAGCCTTATTAATAAAAATCACAAGGTAAACTTTAAAGAAGCACTATTTAATGGTTTAGCTCCTGATAGAGGATTATACTTTCCCCAAGAAATTAAATCTCTAAAAAAATCCTTTATATCAAATTTAAATGACTACAATAAAATAGAAATTTCTATGGAGGTTATCTCTCAATTTATAGGGAATCAAATTGATGAGGAATCTTTAAAAAAAATAATTGAGCACTCTATTGATTTTGAATTTCCCCTAAAAAAAATTGATGAAAATATTTCAGTTCTTGAGTTGTTCCATGGTCCTTCAATGGCTTTTAAAGATGTTGGTGCAAGATTTACCTCTCGTTGTTTGAGTCATTTTATTAGAAAAGGTTATGATAAGAAAGTCACAGTTTTAGTTGCAACTTCTGGTGATACTGGAGCAGCTGTAGCAAGTGGTTTTCATAAAGTAGAGGGTATAGATGTTTTTATTTTATATCCAAAAAATAAAATATCAAATATCCAAGAGAAGCAAATTGCAACCTTTTCAGATAATATTTTTCCAATAGAAATTGAAGGCACATTTGATGATTGTCAAAAAATAGTTAAGGATGCTTTAATTGATAAAGATTTAATTTCAAATTTTAATTTTACTACAGCTAATTCAATAAACATATCAAGATGGATACCGCAGACATTGTATTACTTCTTTGCTTTTAATCAGTTGCCATCTACAATAGAAAAATCTTCATTCTCTATCCCCTCAGGTAATTATGGCAACTTATTCTCTGCAATAGTTTCTAAAAAATTAGGTCTTCCTATTGAAAAAATTATTTCATCAAATAATATTAATAATCCAGTAGAGAGGTATTTTAATTCTGGAGTTTATACTCCAGTTAAATCAAAAGAAACTTTATCTAACGCAATGGATGTAGGGAATCCTAGTAATTTTAATAGAATAAATGAGATTTTTGATTTTGATTTAGAGAAAATGAAGGATACAATTAAAGCATATAGTTTTACAGATTTTGAGACAGAGGATACTATAAAATATCTTTACAAGAAGTTTAATTATCTCTGTGACCCTCACGGAGCAATCGGGTATCTAGGAGCAAAAAAATATAATAATTATAATTTAGGTTCTCATTGTATTTTTTTAGAGACAGCTCATTTTTATAAGTTTTATGATGAGATAAAAAGCTTTTTAGAGATAGACTCTAAGGTTCCTTTACAATTACAAAAAATTTTATTAAAAGATAAAAAATCAATTTTAATTAGTAGTTATGATAATTTCAAAGAATATATATGTAGCCATGGAAAATAATAAAACATAAACTAAATAATTGATTTTTATATATTTTTGTCCACTTAAACAAATTATTAAGAATATGAAAAATTTAATTTTTGTTATTTCTATAATGTTTATTTATGGATGTAACACGAATCCTAATTACGAAAGGAATTTAGCAACTGCAAAAAAAATGTTTGAATTACATGGTAAAGAAGATATTGATGGTCAGTTAGCTCTTATTAGTGATAAAATTGAGTCTAATACTTCTTTTTATGGTTCTGAAACTGCTGGTTATGATCAGTATGTTAATATGTTAAAAGGATATCATGCAGCATTCGATGATGTTAATTATACTGCTGATATTTGGTTACCAGGAACTGATTCTCTTGGAAATTTAGATGGTAGTGTAAGGACTTATGGAAATTGGACAGGTGTAAACGTGGCAACTGGAAAGGTTCTTGATCTTCATGGTTACTGGTATATGAATTTTGATGATGAAGGAAAGATAATTGCTCAAGGAGATTATTTTGACTTTGGAGGAATGATTAATGCAGTGTACCCAAAAAACCTAGTTTTTGCTCAAATTGATGTTAAAAAGGGTAAAAAAGAAGAAATAATTAATTTATTAAAATCTGAGAGAGGTATTCCTACTACTGTAGCTTATGAGGGAGCAATAAGATATGAGATGGCATTTAACGATGACACATATACTGTTCATCTAGTTGGAGAATGGGAAAGCTATGAGAAATATGGTGAATATTTAAATTGGAGAATGACTGAGGATGATTTTATACAACAAATGATTCCTTTAATGGTAGGTGGTGCTAACGGACTAAAGGTTTTACAACCAAATTCAAGCTACTATTCATTCTAATCATTTAATAGAATATATCTAAAAAGGGGCAGATTTGCCCCTTTTTTTATTAATTAATATTGATCGTAAAATAATTATCTCATTTAAAGCAAAAAAAACAATAAAGAATAAATAACGTTTTAATTCATATAACATAAATATTTATGTTTAAATGAACACAATAGATATACTTTTTGAAAAAGTTTTCTCTAAACAAATTCAAAAGCAATTTGAGAAATTTATATTAATTCTAGCTGCAAGTGGATTTTTAATTCATCTTTTCTTAATTTTTTTAAATACATATGGTATTATAGAAATTAATGTTGGTAGAGAATTACTAAATAACCCGATATCTGCTTTATATACTCCCTTTTCTTTCATTTTAGTTTATGAGGCTTTTTTACTCATATATTATTTGCCCAATTCATTTACAGTCTCTGTAGTTAAGGGATATGAGATAATATCATTGGTGCTGATTAGAAAAATATTTAAAGATGTACCTATGGTTGATTTAAGTAATGATTTTTTATCAAATCAGGCAAATATTCAATTCATTTATGATCTTGTAGGTTTCGTAATTGTATTTTTTCTAATTTATTTATTTAAAACTACTGCTGGTAAACCCAAAACTCACAAAATAGATAATAAGCTCAAGAAATTTATAATTCAAAAAAAAACAATATCAATCCTTCTTGTTCCAGTTCTATTAGTTTTAGCAAGTCTTAGTTTTTATGATTGGGTTAATAGCTTATACGTTGGAAGTCAGACTAATATTGATTTTTTATTTTTTGTTGACTTTTTCACTATACTAATTTTAATTGATGTCCTTCTATTACTAATATCATTTAGGTACACAGAGAGATACTCGCAGCTTATTAGAAACACAGGATTTATAATATCAACAATTATGCTTAGATTATCCTTTGCTGCAACTGGTTTAACTAGTATTATTCTCCTAATTGCTGGTATTTTATTTGGTGTAGTAATTTTAGCTATCTTTAAAAAAATGGAGAAGATAAATTATTTGGGGTAGAAATTTAATACTAATATTACCTTCAGTTCATTAACAATATTTTATTTTTGTTTTAAATGAAAAACATTATCCTATTATTTTGTCTTATATTTTTTTATAATGATACACTTTCACAGCGTGTCTATAAAAAACCTGAATTTGTTAAAAATTGGAGTGAACCAACTAAACACCCTGACCACATTGTATTAAATTTTTCAGAAAACCCTGCTACATCAATCAGTGTAACTTGGAGAACCTCTAAGGAAATTAAAGATGGATACGGAGAGATTGCTTTAGCTGACCCAAATCCTGCATTTATAAGTACAGCTAATACTATAAAAGCTGTAACTAGTTCATTTGTTCATAATGATGTAGTTGGAGTTCAGGATTATCAGAATCCTAAAAAAACTACTTTTAACTCATATAATCATAACTATCATTCTGTAACATTTAAAAATCTTAAACCTAATACACTTTATGGGTATAGAGTTGGTGACGGAAATATATGGAGCGAATGGATCCAGTTCAAGACAGCTTCTGACAAGAGTGATCCATTTTCTTTTCTCTATGTGGGGGATGCTCAAAATTATATTCTGGAGTTATGGTCAAGATTAATTAGAGAAGGATATAAAAAAGCTCCTGATGCTAGATTTATAATTCATGCTGGTGATTTGGTAAATAATGCCCACGAAGACCATCAGTGGCATGAGTGGTTCCTTGCTGGTGGTTGGATACATAGGTCATTACCTTCTTTATCTATACCTGGAAATCATGAGTATATGCCGTTTGTACAAGAAGATATTGATAATAACGTTTCAAGACTTTCGGTTCAGTGGAATTCTCAATTCACATTACCTCAAAACGGAGTTGAGGGTATTAAAGAAACTAATTACTATATAGACTACCAGGGAGTAAGGTTTATAGCATTGAATAGTAATCTAATGATTGAAGAGCAAACTGTTTGGTTAGAGTCTGTTTTAAATAATAACCCTAATAAGTGGACTATTGCAACATATCATCATCCTATCTTTTCGGCTTCAAGAGGAAGGGATAATGAAGATTTAAGAAACTCATGGAAGCCTTTATTTGATAAGTATAATGTAGATTTAGCTCTTCAGGGTCATGATCATACTTATACCAGAGGAAGGGTTGAACCATATGAAGCTAATATCGTTGAGGGAGAAAATGTAGTTGATGCTACTGGGACAGTTTATGTTGTATCTGTCTCAGGAGGTAAAATGTATAAAGTTAAGCCTGGTTGGCAAGAGTATGGTGCATTGAGAGATAAGGTTGGTGAAAATAAGCAACTTTTTCAGGTTATTTCAATAGATGAGAATAAACTCTCTTATAAGTCATATACAGCTACTGGAGAATTATTTGATGCTTTTGATTTAATAAAAAACAACAATGGAGTAAATTCTTTTGTAGAAAGAAAGAATGAAGCTCTCTAATCTATAACAGGGATAGATTCAGCACCACCAAATTGAGTGGTTGATAAAGCAGCAGCCTTACTGGCTCTTTCAAGACTATCTTTTATTGTCATGTTTTTTGCTCTACTAGCAATAAAATATCCTATAAATGTGTCACCAGCCCCAGTTGTATCAACAGATTTAACTGGAAAAGCTTTAACTGTAATTTTGTTTTTTTTGTATGAGTATAATGATCCTTTTTTACCTAGAGTTAAAATGATTTCAGTGTTCTTAAATTTTTCATTCAAAATTTTCAAAATTTTTGAAGGTTTTTTTTCTCCAGTTAAGCCTTCACCCTCAATTTTATTTACAATAAGTGTTGAAACTTTTTCCAAATTGTAGTTATGAATACTATTATCAAAAGGGGCTGGATTAAAAATAATATTCATTTTTTTAGAATGAGCGATTTTAATAATCTCATTAATTAAATTAGTTTCATTTTGAACCAATAATAAATCTCCCTCATTAAACTTTTCAACAGTTGATGAAATAAAATTTAAGTTAAAATCATAATTTGCTCCACTATTTATAAGTATAGAATTTTCACCATTTTTTTCAACTTGAATTATTGCATGACCTGTTGGATTATCACTTAAAATTATATTTTGAATATCAACTCCCCATTCTTTTAGTTTATCAAGAATGAAAGTATCATTTTTATTTATTATACCAGCATGATATATTTTATGTCCTCCTTTTGAAACAGCTACACTTTGGTTGAGTCCTTTCCCACCAATTTTTACAGATAAATTTTTTGATGAAATTGTTTCTCCTGGTTTGACTATATTTTTAACTGAATAAAAAAAGTCTTTATTTATAGAGCCAATATTTAAGATCTTCATGTGTCTATACTAGACTTTTTTTAAGAATATTCAAAAAATTAGATCTGGATAATTGAGCAGCTAACTGAATATTGCCTTTTTCATTATAATTTATAATATCTTTTCCTCTCTCTACTCCATCTTTAATTATTGAAATATTACAATTTTTATAAATTACTTGAGAATCATTTATCATTACAGACATTGCTAGTGGATCAGCTAAATCAATTTTATATTCATTATAATGCTTAATATAATATTCAAGGCCTCTTCTTTGAATATTAATTGCGAAATTGGAAACAACGGTATTTATTTTACTTAATTCTTGAAAATTTGATTTATCAAGGAATCCATAGGATTGTGTTGTGTCCCAAGCAACAATTTTAATTTTAAGATTAGAATTTAATACAATTTCAGCTGCGTCTGGATCAACCCAAAAATTAAATTCTGCAAATTCAGTTATGTTTCCTTTTCCTTCTCCAACGCCACCCATAACATAAAGAGTTTTAATTTTTTTAATGATGGATGGGTCTTTTATAAAAGCCTTTGCAATGTTGGTAAGTGGACCTATTCCAATAATTTCAATTTCGTTTGGAAAGTCATTTACTAATGAAATTATTAAGTCTATCGCATTTTTTTTTTCGGCTTTGCTAGATGGAATATATGGGCCTGTATCACCTAATCCATCTTTACCATGAAAAAACTTAGATGTTTGTAACTTTCTTTTTAAGGGATGACTTTCTCCTTTGAATACTGGTATATTTTTCTTGCAAAGCTCACAGACGTACAGTGCGTTATTAGTGGCAAGTTCTACATCTACATTTCCAGCCACTGTTGTAATTGCTTTTACATCAAAGTTTTTGTTTTTTAGAGCCATTATTATAGCTATAGCATCATCAGTAGCGGTATCTGTATCTATAATTATATTTCTCAAAAGATTATTTTACTATTACAACTTTCATCTTATCGACTTCTTTATCCGATACTATCTCTAAGATATATATTCCACTATTTAGATTAGTTGTCGTTACCTGTAGAAGAAGATACATAGACAACATCATTTTGTGAGAAAATTTCTAAAGAAATAAGAAAAAAATTTAGAAAAATTATAACAGATTTCAAATTCTTATCTTTTAAAAAAAAGAGATTATTTTTTTCTTGCTTCTATAAAGCTTTTAATAAAAAAAACCATAGCGTATGCAGAGGAACATAACATAATTATTATTCTTAAAGCAGCTTCAGATCTTCCATCAGCAAGTGCACCACGTAAAGGCATAATATTGGCAAAAGATAAAAGAGTAACTAAAACAGCTATATGAGCAATAGTTTTATTACTATTTTTGACACCTTTGTTTATAAGAATAAGAATTGCACCTATCCCTACTGGAATAAATGAAGTAGGTGAACCAGAATCGATGTACCCCCAAATTCCTATTGTAACTAAAATAATTCCGTTTATTAAACTTGCTGTATGTGCTTTCATTTTCTTTTTCGATTATCTACAATATCATTTAACTCTTTAGCTGTTATTATAATCCAAATTATAAAGGAGATAGAGACAATACCTGCCCAAATGAAAATAAATTCTTTAGTAAGTAATTCAGACATAGTTTAGTTTACTCTATTCACCTTTTTTCTTTTGATTAATTATCAAAATAAAAAGTAAAATAGTTGGTGCCCATAAACCTAGAAATACAGCCTTTAGTGGTTCATCATTGAAAAAAAATAATTCAGAAACCACTATTGTCATTAACACTAACAATAAAAGTACAATTTCTAGTGGCTTAAAAAGCTTTATAAACTTAAACATTTCTACTTAATTTTTACTATAGAATATTTTCTATTTATTTTAACTTATACTCTAAAAGAGAATATTTTGTTGCCCTATTTTTTTTTGTAGCCAAATTTCTCTGTATTTTCCGTCTTTATCATACATCTCTGCTTGTCTATTAGGATTGAAAATCCAATTTTTGACATTATTGCCTACCCCTGAAATATACATCCAGTTACACCAGTTGCTTGTAGTATCATAATCAATTAAATGTTTTTCAAAAAATGCTGCACCCCATACCCAGTTAATATCTAAATTATTTACTAAATAACTAGCTACATTTTGCCTTCCTCTATTGCTCATAAATCCAGTTTGTATTAGCTCTTTCATATTTGCATCTATGAAATCTTCTCCCGTTTTACCAGTTGACCATTTCTCAAATTTTTCTAGATTAGAATGAAAATTTTTTTTAAAAATATTTCCATTGATTCCATTTTTAAAAAATATTTTTTTACCTCCTTTTTTATAGACATATCTAAAAAATTCTCTCCATAATAATTCAAATATGAGCCAATAAGTAGATTCATTTTTAGTAACATTCTCCTCATATTTTTTAATCTCATGATAAATTTTTACTGGAGATAAAGACCCTAAAGCCAAATAGGATGAGAATTTAGATGAATATTCTGTTCCAATAAGTCCATTTCTTGTCTCTTTATACCTACTAATACCGTGAGATCCCCACAAGTAATCATTTAACCTTTCTTCTCCGTAACTTTCTCCACCTAAAAATGGAAAGTTTGAAAATTTATGATTCTCAACTTTATCAATTTCAATAGTTGATTCCATAGAAAAGTTATAATTAATGGATTGTTTTTTGAAATTGACATTTCTTACAACATCTCTTATTTTAGAAAATTTTTCAACTTTTTTTCTGAAATGAGTAAATATAAGAGGCAGCTCATTTATTTGGTATGGAAGATCTTCTTCATTAATTAAATTTTGATCGTCAGATAATATTAATTTAAAATTATTTTTTTCTAGATTCTTTTCATTGCTCTGTTCATACCAACCAACTTCTCTGGTTCCGTATATAATTTCTGATCCGTATTTTATCTTAATTTCATTAAAAATTTCAATCAGATCTCCTTCTAGGATATAAAGCGTTTGATTTTCTTTCTTAAGGTTTGCTTTTAAATCTAAAATGGTTTCATCTAAAAATTTTTTTCTATACACTCCCATTGAACCTAATTTTAATTTATTAGGATTATATATATTATAATTTTTAATATAAATACATAACACCTCATCATTCTCTTCAAATACTCTTTTGAGAGAAGGGTTATCCTTTATTCTCAGGTTATTTCTAAACCAATAAATGGCCTTTTTCATGATAATTTTTTTAAATAGTTATCTGCTGTTTTCATATACAATTCTTTTTTTGATTCCTCCATTTTATCATAGGTGTTTAATAACATCCTCATTCTTGGATTTTTTGAAAAGAATTGTTTTTGTTTATATAAAAACCTCCAAAATAGAGAATCCCAAATCAAATTCCATTCTCCTTTCTTATAGTTACTCATTTTCATTATATAACTACTTCCACTAATATAAGGTTTGGTTGACATCAAACCACCATCAGCAAACTGACTCATTCCATAAACATTTGGTACCATAACCCAGTCATAAGAGTCAATAAATAATTCCATAAACCACTTATAAACATGATTTGGATCAATTTCACAAAGAAGCATGAAATTACCAATAATCATCAACCTCTCTATATGATGACAATATGCTGATTTTTTAATTTTCAAAATTGTATCATCAACTGGTTTTATTCCTGTATTTCCCGTATAAAAAGATTTAGGAATTTTTCTTTGGAATCCCCAAAAGTTCCTTGTTCTTTCAAAACATCCCTTAGCTAAATAAATACCTCTTATAAATTCTCTCCAACCTATTATCTGTCTAATAAATCCCTCAAATGAGTTAATTGGAATTTGATGTTCTCTATAATATTTATTTGCTTTATCAATTATTAATTTTGGAGAAAGAAGTCCAGAATTAAGTAGAGGTGATAGTAAGCTATGGTTTAAAAATATTTTATTATTTAAGATAGCATCTTCATAAGGTCCAAATTCTTTGAATCTATGATTGAGAAAATCAATTAACCAATTCTCAGCTTGAATATAATTTGTTGGGTAAATTATATTTTTATTAATCTCACCATAATTATTTTTAAAGTTTTTTTCAATGTAAGAAATAGACTCAGAATAGATTCTGTCTTCAAGAGGAAAAATTATATCTGGAGGTAATTTTCCAGAAGGATACTTCTTCCTATTCTCATCATCGAAAGTCCATTTACCTCCAGTAGGGGAGTCATTATCTATTAAAATATTTAGTTTTTTTCTTTGATCTTTATAAAATGAAGTCTGAAAAAATTTTGATTTTTCTTTCTTAAAAAAAATGTCTAAGCTTTCTCTTGAATTTAGAAAGGATTCATTTTCATATGATATTAAGGATATCTTTTTATTTAAGATAAATGAATTTATTCTTCTTTCTAATAAATAATCATTAGGATCTATTACATGAATTTTATTAATATCTGAAGATAAGTTATCTATGAATAACCTGATATCTGAAATTTGTTTTGAACTTTCTATATAGGTAACTTTATTTTCTTTATCAATTAAAAATTTTTCGTAATTTTTCATTGAAGCTCTTTGGAAAATTAATTTTTGTTTATGAAAATTATATTGTTTAAAAAAAAGAAATTCTTCAATTAAAAACAGATGCAAACCTTTATTTAAGAGAGGACTCTCTTTGAATAATTGGTTAGGAAGAATAATTCCAATTTCTTTCATTTATTTCCTCTGCATCTTTTTGAACAATATTTTACTTCTTCCCAACAATCTCTCCATTTTTTCCTGTAGGAAAATGGTCTTTTGCATACTGTACAAATCTTATCTGGAATTTTTATCTTGACCATTTTAAAGGCAGTTTGTCTCTTCTAGCGTAAGGATATTTTGCTAATTTTTTTGTCGAATAATAAGTGTCTAACCCACTTATACATACGGTACCTGTCTTCTCAAAGTCAATTGATCCATCATCAGATATGATATTTTTCTTTAAAATAATTTTTATTATTTCTCCTACTAAAAGAATAGTATTATTGCTAAATATTTTAATCTCCTCTTTAAATTCTAAAGCAATTTTAATTTCACTTTCTTTCACAAATGGTATTGGAAAGCCATCGATATATTCACTGTCAATATTACATTTTTCAAACTCTGATTCATCAATTTTAAACTTAGCAGAGGTCATGTGAGATCTCTCAATCATTTTATCATTTACACTATTAATTGTATAAAGTTTAGAACTCATTATGTTAGAATAAGTATGCCTTGGAATTGTATTTGGTCTTGTAATTATTCCTAAAAGAGGGGGATTGGAACCTAGATGAACTAAAGAACTAAAAATTGCTAAATTTTCTGTTTTATCTTGAGAAATTGTTCCAACCAGGTTTCCTGGTTTATATCCTGTGATGCTATTAATTAAATTAAGTCTGGAAATTTTATTAAGATTTTTAATATCTTCTCTAGTAATATATTTCAAAACTTAAATTTTTAGTGTTGACATACCACCATCTACATTAATTATTTGTCCAGTAATACTTTTTGATTTTTCAGAAAGTAAAAAATTAGCCATCTCAGAAATATCCTCTGGCTCACAGATTTTCTTGAGAGGGTGTTTAGAAGCTATATTTTCTTCAATTTTTTCATTTCTTAAAATTTTTTGAGCCATTTCAGTTCTTGTAATTGTTGGAGCTATACAATTTACTCTGATGATAGGAGCTAATTCAGCAGCAAGAGATTTTGTTAATCCTTCAATTCCAGCTTTAGCTACAGAAATTGATGAGTGAAAGGGCATTCCTTGAGTCACAGCTACGGTACTAAAGAACAGGATTGAGGGAAAATTATCTTTATTAATATTCTTCAAATATGTTTGAATACATTTTACTGCTCCTAATACATTAATCTTAAAATCATTTATAAAGTCTTCTTCTTTAAGTTGAAGTATTGGTTTTAAAGTTATTGATCCTGGACAATAAACTATAGAGTCTATCATGCCAACATCAGGCAGTTCATCAGAAATAACATCACCTTTTATATATGAGAGATTAGAGTGATTTAGATCTAACGGAGTTCTTGATAAATTAATGCAATAACTGCCAAGCTCAAGTTGAGACTCAATAATTTTTTTCCCAATTCCTTTACTACCACCAATTACTAGGAGTTTTCTCATTCACTAAAAATTTTACTTAATTGATTTTTTCTGTACTCAAAAATTTTATTTAATTGGAACTTAATTAGGTGGCTTCCAAAAATACGTCCAATAATTCCAAGTGGTAGTTTATATTTTACAATATCATAAGCTATAACCCCGTTATCAGACTTCTCAAAAATGTGATTATGCTCCCAAATTGTAAAAGGTCCTTTTTCTTGGGTGTCAGTGAATGAATATGGCTCTTCAACTTGTGTGATTTTTGTTGTCCAACTAACTCTAAAAAAAGGGAAAGGAGAAACTCTATATTTTATGAGCTGACCTTCATACATTTTATTGAAATCAGTTAAAATATTAAAATTCATATGATCTGGAGTAATTTTTTTTAAATTTTTTGGATTTGAGAAAAAACTCCAGCTATCCTTTATAGATATAGGAAGACTTTGATTCGCTCTCAGCTCGTAAATACCTTGACCAATATATTTTATCATTTAGAGTTAATTAGTTTAATGCTATCTCTATTTTTTTTGTAATAATTTTTTACAATTATAGTCTCATCTTTAGTTGTATAATCTAACTTTCTTAGATGAGTATTTATGAAAAATGGATCATTAGTATATCCATATCCTTCAATAGTACCATTATCAACGGATACAAAAGGATAAGGTTTTTGGTGTTTTTTGTCTACTATTAAAAATTTATTTTTAGGAAATATCATATCCTCTTCCATTTTTTTGAATCTTAAATTGTAATCGTAAAAGCTTTCTTCACAATAGCATGAGTGAGTATTATGTTTTGATGTTATTGCATAACAACAGTGTTTCTGTAAGTGAATAGAATTAAGTTTTTTGCATAATTCATATTTTTCAGAAATATAATTTATAAATGACTTTGCTTTTTTGATTGATTGAAAACTACTTAATGAATTATTTTTTTCTTTTGAAATATTTAAAACTGAAAATCCATTTTCATCTTTTGAAATATTTACTGAAATATTCTCTCTTTTTTTTCTTAGTTTTCTATTAAAAATTGGATTGTTTCTTTTTATCTCCTGAGATTCAATTAGCAGTGCAATGAGCTCACTTTTCGTTTCAAGAAATCTTATATGATCATATCTAGATTTTAATTTTAATGATTTATTTTTTTTAGAATTTAAATGTTGTCTTATTCTTTTATTAAGATTAATACTTTTTCCTATGTAGATAGGAAAGTTTCTAAAGTCCATAAAAAAATAAATACCTGTTTTTTCAGGTATTTCTTTTAAATCATAAATTTTTTTAGATAATATTAAATTCATAAAATTTAAAAACGAAAAAGAATTCATTTAGTTAGATGGTCGCAAAGCAAGCTTTTTTCTTGATTACTACTCTAGGAGGGTTAGTTTTTTTAACTTTTGGAACTAATATTTTTAATACATCATTTACCGAAGATCAGATGAGCGCTTTATTGACTATGACGAAATTATATATTGGATCATCGGTTTATTGTTTTGTAGTGAGTGAATTAGCAAGGAATTATAGTCAAGTAGATAAATTTTGGAGTAATATACCTATCATATATGTGTGGTACTTTGCTTACTCTTCCGGCTTTAATGATAGAATGGTTATGATGGCTGTTCTAGTAACTTTTTGGGGGTTGAGACTCACATACAATTTTGCTAGAAGAGGTGGTTTTAGCATTTACTTTTGGAGAGGTGAGGAAGATTATAGATGGGTAGAAGTAAAAAAAGCTATTCCATTTCTATCTTCAAGATTAACATGGGGTATTTTCAATTTATTTTTTATTTGTTTTTATCAAATGGGATTAATCTTTCTTTTCTCTTTACCAATACTTGCAGCTTGGCAAGGATCTGAACCATTTGGTATAATAGATTATTTTTTAGGAGGATTTATGTTTCTTTTGATAATCATTCAGTTTGTTTCTGATCAACAACAGTATGATTTTCAGACCGAAAAATACAGAAGAATTGAAAATAAAGAAAAACTAGAAGGTGACTATAAAAGAGGTTTTGTAACTACTGGATTATGGTCTTTTTCAAGACATCCAAATTTTACTTGTGAACAATTAATTTGGATAACATTTTATTTTATAGGAGCCTCTGCTAACGGTTCATTATTAAATTGGTCTGTAGTTGGTTGTATTCTTCTAATTGTTTTATTTTTCAATAGTGCTGTATTTAGTGAGGGAATAAGTTCAAGAAAATACCCAGAGTACAAAAAATACCAGGAAAATCTTCCAATGTTTTTAGGGTTATTCAATAAAAAATGTAAATAGTAAAAACTATAATACTCAACTTTAACTCCAGCTTCTTTAAACATCTGTAAACTTCTTTTAGCAGAATCTTTCCATTTTTGTGATTTTGAGCCGGCATCTTTTTTTGCAATTATTTTTATTATTCCTGCATTAATAATTCCTCTAGCACAGTCAGCACATGGTATATCACAAGTTAAATAAATAGTACACTCTTTCGTTGATACTCCAATTCTTGCTGCATTATAAATTGCATTCCTCTCAGCATGTTCAAACCAAAAATATTTTTCAGGCTTTTCTTGACGTGAATCTTTTTCATCATCTATGCCCCTAGGAAATGAATTATATCCTGTTGACACTATCTCTCTATCTTTACCAACTATAACAGCTCCAATTTTGGTGTTAAAATCTTTTGATTTTTCTTTTACCTGTTCTGCAATATTAAAAAAATATTGATTCCAATTCATTTTATAAATACTTATTGATAAGATTTTTAGTTGCTAAAACACCTTCATGAGGTGATAAAAAATTACCTTTTCTACCAAACCTCTCTAACATAGATCCTTCATATTCAATAGTTAAATAACCATTATAACTAGATTCTTTTATTAATTGAATCATTTTCGAAAAATCAGTGTTAATTTCTTCTCCGTTATTATCAAACTCATGAGTTTTTGCACTAATTCCTTTGGCATAAGGCAATAATTTTTTTACACCTATGTATTTATCGTATTGCTCGGAGCAATTATTAAAGCTGTCAGAATTAAATTCACCTCTATCCATGCAAAAATTTGAATTCCCAAAGTCAGGTAGAGTACCTAAAAGTTCATGATTTACATTCTTCATTAAATTTACTACCCAGTCCGCATCTCCAGTTATCCCACCATGATTTTCAACAACAATACTTATGTTTCCCTTACTACTATACTCAATAAGTTTTAAGATACTTTCTGAAGCATTGTCAAGAATTTTATTTTTATCATTTTCCTCTGATCTTAAATTGATTCTTATTGAATGACATCCTATAGTCTTAGCTATGTCAATCCATTTCTTATGGTAGTCTACAGCTACTTCTCTGTCACTTTTTAATGATGATGAGAGACTTGGGCCACTTTTCATAGTGCTAAAATCAATATGATCAACCAGTATTAGTAAATTGGAGATTCCAAGGTCGTCTGAAATATTTTTCAGGTCTTTTAAATAAACTTTATCATTTTCTTTTTGAGCTAATGATAAAGACCAGTACTCTGCACCATCTAACCCATAAGTGTTTTTAACTATTCCAGGGAATTCATGAAGATCAAACTCTCTTCTCATAAGCTGTGAGGCTAATGAATATACTTGAAGTGCAATTTTTAAATTATTCTCTTGTATATAATTTCCATATATATTATTATTAATCAAAGCTAAGGGTAAGGCTTTGGCAGAATTTTTTATAAATTTTCTTCTAGATTGATTCATTAAGTATTAGGGTTAGTGTTTATTTTAAATTTAAAATAAATATTATTTAATATAAGATTAATTAAATATTTTTATAGCGTGAATAAAATTGTTTCAATATTTCTTTTTTTAGCCTTATTTATTCCAAATATTTTTGAGCTAGTAAATCACCATCATGAAATATGTTCAGAAGATGGGATTCACTATCATGAAAATGTTCATGAATGTGATTATTGTTTGCATACTGGTTTAAATTTTTCTACATATTTAAACTTTCAAAGTAATTATTATTTTGAAATAACTAATGAAAATATAATTAGTTATGAGTTAGTTCATTTCAATAAAATTTCATATTCAGAAATTTTTGGTAGAGCCCCACCTGTTAAAATTTAATCTTAAGAGAATTATAAAATCTTAAATCATTCTTTTATTGACCTTATTTAATAAGTCAATTTTAAACTATTACTAATTTTTAAATTTTTAAATAATGAAAAAAAATATATTCAAAATAAACATACTATTATACTTTCTGCTATCTCTAGTTATTTTTACATCATGTGAAGATGATGATATAGTACCAGAAGTGGAGAAAGAGGAGGAAGTAATAACTGATGTTAAGCTTATTTTTACTTCAAGTGCTGGAGTAAAAGTTGAAGCAAGAGCTCAAGATCCAGATGGAGATGGAGTTGAGGAGTTAAAGGTTATTGATGCTATTAATTTATCATCAGGAGAAACCTACATTCTTACATTAAACATTATGAATAATTTGGAAAGTCCAGGAGAAGATATTGGAGATGAAATAGCTGAGGAAGATGATGAGCATCAAATATTCTTTGCATGGACTGAGGGTGTATTTTCTAATCCTTCAGGTGACGGAAATATAGATAATGCATCGGACCCAGTTAATTATAATGATGCTGATGGTAATGGAAACCCGTTGGGACTTAATACATCATGGACCACAGGTGATCCAACAACCGCGGCTTCTTTTACTGTAAGGTTACAACATCAGCCAGATGTTAAAACTAGTACATCTGGAGCTAATGATGGTGATACAGATTTTGAGTTACAATTTGTATTAAACATTCAATAATAAAAAGTGTAAAGACTAAACAATTATCAATGTTCCCTTAATTGGGGACATTGATAATTTTATACTTCATCTTGATTACAATATTAATTGAGTTAACTTATTAGAATAATATTAATATTATTAAATAAAATATGAATAATAACCATGGAGCTATTAATAGTATTAGATGTTATGGTTGTAGTATATCTTATGTAAAAAACTTAAAAGTTAAGTTTTGCTTTACATTATTTATGATTTTTATTTTTCAAAATTATATTTTTTCACAGGAAAATTGCTCTTTTAATTTATCAGGAAAAGTATTAGATATAGAAACTAATGAATCTCTTCCTGGTGTTTTAATTAAAACTAATAACTCTCAAAAATTTTTCACATCAGATGAAAATGGAAATTTTACTCTTAAAAATTTATGTTCCGAGAACATCAAAGTTCTTGTATCAAGTATAGGTTATACTGACTCAACTTTTACTCTTTCTCCTAATAAAACTAACATATATTTATCTAGAGATAATATTGAGTTAAATTCAGTTTTAATATTTCAAGAAAAAGAGAAAGATAGGGGGACTAAGACAATATCTCAGCAATTTATTAATTTAGATGAAAGAGGATCAAATAATACATTCTCTCTAGCTAGTATAGCTAGTGAAATTGATGGTGTATCTTTTATATCATCTGGTTCGAATGTTGAGTTACCTGTAATTCATGGATTATTTGGAAATAGAATATTGGTTTTAAATAATTACTTAAAACACGGCTTTCAGAATTGGGGAAAAGATCACGCTCCTGAAATAAACATAGCTTCATTCTCAAACTTAAGGGTAATTAAAGGTGCATCAGGAGTTAGGTTTGGTCCTGAGGGTCTTGGAGGGGCTATTATTGTAGAAGCTGATCCAATGAAATTAAGTCAACCTTTTTTTCTAAAATTAAATTCAGGATATGAGACTAATGGCAAAGGAATAAATTTAGGATTTAATCTGGGCCAAGGTCATAAGAATTTAGGTTATACTTTTGGTTATAACAACATCAAGATAGGAGATAGACATGCACCAGACTATATGTTAACTAACTCTGGAAAAGAAGAGCAGGCTATAAATTTGGGTATTCATTACCATATTAAAAGCTTTGATATAAAACTTTATTATAACTATGTTCATTTGAACAACGGATTACTTAGGGCATCAATATTTGAAAGTGGAAATGCTATTTCAAGAGCATTTAGTTCTAATGAACCTTTATTCATCAGACCTTTTTCTTATTCAATTAATGAACCTAATCAATTAGCAACTCACCATTTACTTAAAGCAAATATAAATTGGTGGTATAGTGAAGATGAAAAAATTTCATTGACTATTGGTTCTCAAAAAAATGAGAGAAGAGAATATGATGTCCGAAGAAATTCTCACAAACCAATTGTTAATTTAGAGCTATATTCATATGATTATTTATTAGAGTGGGATCACTCGATTTCAGATAATTTTAGTGGAATATTTGGGCTTCATTACTTTATTCAGAATAATGATAATATTTATGGTACTGGTACAACTCCTTTAATACCAAATTATAATTCAAATAGATTGAGCTTTTATTTGGTTGAGGGATACAAGATTTTAAATAATTTATTTGAATTTGGGATGAGATATGATATGGAAAATTATGGTGTTAGGGGAAGAGAAAAGAATCAAGATGTTTTTCGTGATGAAAATGATTTTTCTAATCTTACATTTTCGCTGGGTTATGAGAGAATAGTTTCGGATAAATTTTCTTTTGAATCTAATATTGGATCAGCATGGAGAACTCCTAATATGGCAGAACTTTACTCTTTTGGCTCTCACGGGTTTAAGACCTCATTTGGTTTGCTGAGATATTATTTTTCAGAAGATGGTAGAGTAAAAACTGATAAAGTATTGAAGATGGATGGTAATTATTTCTCTTCTGAAAAATCACTGAAACTAGTTAATGAGTTAAATTTTAGTACTGAAAAAAGTAAATTAAAAATTACACTTCACTCAAATTATATTTCAAACTATATTTTTGATAAACCTATTGGGTTATTTCAAACAATTAGAGGTCCAATGCCATATTTTGTTTTTGATCAGACAGATGTTTTATTTTTAGGCTCCGATATAACATATAGAAGAGATGTATCTAAAAAGCTTAGATCATCTTTTACATTTGGCTATTTATTTACTAAAAATTTTAATAGAGGTGGTAACCTAATTGATCAACCCCCTATAAGAATAAATAATACTTTTAATTGGACTACTAATAATTTCTGGAAAATAAATTCTTCTGAAATTTCAATAACACCAAGTTATACCTTTAATCAATTTAGGGCTCCTGAAACAATAACACCAGATGAACTAATAAATAATTTTGAAACTTTTAATCCTCAATCTGATATTTTTGATTTTAAAGATGCTCCTGAAGGATATTTTCTTATAGATTTTTTATGGAAATTTAAAATAAGAGCATTAGATTGTTCATTAGTTGTGAAAAACACCTTGAATAAAAAATACAGAAATTATTTAAATGAGATGAGATATTTCGCTGATGAACCAGGTAGAAATTTTCTTATTAATTTTTCTTATAAGTTTTAAATAAGCTTACTTTTTAAAAAATATTTATGTTTAAAAGACATCTTTTATTTTTTTTATTAGTATCTAATATTACCTTTTCTCAAGTACAGATAAGTGGATATATTCAAGAAAGTAGTTCTGGAGAAAAATTACCATATTCAAATATTTATTTAGATGCTTTACAATTAGGTGCAAATGCTAATGAAAATGGTTTTTTCTCATTTAAAGGTCAAGTAACTCCTGGTATGGTTTTAAAGGCAAGTTATGTAGGTTATCAGACAAAATCTATTGTTTTAACTGAAGATTTAATTAATAGTCAATTAGTTATTGATCTTATACCTTTAACATCCACCTTAAATGAGGTTGTTATCTCAACTGAATCTAGCAAGTTTTTACAGTCAAGTTCTGAGATAAGTGCACATAGGATATCTGTACAACAACTAAGTTTGATGCCTTCTATTGGAGAAGTTGATATCTTTAGATCACTACAGTTACTCCCTGGGGTGAGCGCTACTCAAGAAAGTAGTTCAGGTTTATATATTAGAGGTGGTCAACCTCAAGAAAATCTTGTCCTTCTTGATGGTATCAAGGTATATAATGTAGATCATTTTTTTGGCTTCTTTAGTGCGTTTAATGCAAATGCAATTAAGAGTGTAGATCTATATAAAGGAGCATTTCCTTCAAAATATGGGGGAAGACTATCGAGTGTTATTGATCTTACGGGTAAGGTTGGAAGTTTTAACGAGATAAAAGGAAACTTAAATGTAAATTTACTAAGTGCCTCTGGCTCAGTTGAAATTCCCTTCCTAAAGAAATTTAGTTTTTTTGCTGCTGGAAGAAGATCGTTTACCGATATACTTCAATCATCTTTTTTTGATAAGATATATAACCAATTTGATCCTGATGATGACATAGAAAATTTAGATCCATGGGTTCCTAAATTTAATTTCTATGATTTTAATGGTAAGCTATCTTATAAACCTTCTAGTGATGACCTAATAACTTTTAGTTTTTATAGGGGAGAAGATAATTTAAAAGAATCAAGTGATACCAGAAGGTATCAATATCCAAACTTTGGAGATATTGATAAGATAGAAATTCTTGGTGATTTAGATAGAATATCTGAGTGGGGAAATAGAGGTTACTCATTTAAGTGGTCACGTCAGTGGAACAGAAGGTTTTATAATTCCCTAAATATTTCTTATTCAGAGTATTATAATTATCAAGATGATACATATTTTGTAAAGGCTAGAATTCCAGATTTGGATTCTACAATATTTAATCTCAATATAATTCTAGATCAAGATAATACTGTTCAAGACTTTACAGCTAGGTATGATGCAGAAATTTTATCTGGGAAAAATAACAAATTCGAGTTAGGATTTGAATTAACAAAATCAGATGTTGACTATCTTTTTGTCAGAGATGACACTCTTACCATATTAAAAACAAAACAAAATTCAGATTTATATTCAGGATATCTTTCATATGACTTGAACTCTGTCAAAAATTTAAATTTAAAAATTGGTATTAGGGGCAACAGATACGAGTTGAATGATAAAAATTATTTTTCTCCGCGATTTCAGGCAGATTATTCCTTCCTTAAAAATCTAAAAATTAAAGTTGGCTACGGTCATCACTTCCAATTTGTTAAACAGATTATTGGTGAGAATGTGACATCTAGATCTAGAGATTTCTGGTTACTTTCTGATGATGTAGATGTTAATGTTGGAGAATCTATTCATTATATTGGTGGCTTAGCATACGAAAATAATAAATGGTTATTTGATACAGAGTTTTTTTATAAGGAGATATCAAATCTTACTGAGTTCTCACTAAGATTTCAAAGTACTGGGTTAAATAATTTGTTTTTCAATGGTAATGGGATAGCTAAAGGATTTGAGACTTTAATTCAAAAAAAGATAAATAACTACACAGGATGGATATCATATACATTTACAGATGCTGAGAATACCTATTCATTATTAAATGATGGTAAAAGTTTTCCTGCTCCTCAAATTCAAAGAAATGAAATTAAAATTTTTAATAATTACGAAACTAATGGCTGGAATTTTTCTGCCTCCTTCATCTATGGATCTGGCCAGACATTTACAGAGCCATCATATAAGTATAATATATCTCTATTAGATGAATCAAGTTTGACGTTCATTGGAGTAGGACCTAAGAATGGATCTCTTCTTCCAGATTATCATAGACTTGACGTATCGGTTCATCACGTATTTAACATTAATAAATCAAAGGGTGATATTGGTTTATCTATATTTAATCTATATAACAGACAAAATGTGTGGTACTATGAATACCAATTTGATTATGTTCCTTACGAGAGACAGGTAAAAAAATATTTAGGAATTGTACCTAATCTATCATTTAAATTGAGTTTTTAGATATGAAAAAAATACTATTATCTCTTATTATAGTTTTATTTTCTTGTGATGTGGAGACACCGATTGAAGATAATTTTGTGGTTGAAGCTTTTTTATTTCAGGGAGAGAAAGTTGATGATATTAAAATTAAGAAAACTCAACTCTGGAATTCTTTAGATAGCATTGATTCTTACATTTCTGATGCTGAAATTAAACTGTTTGGTGCTGGCGAGGAGTATATTCTTAGTTACAATTCTTCTGATGAAAATTATTTTTCAAATGAAAATATAGATATTATTTCTGGAGATATATATGGGTTAGAAGTTAAGGTTGGAGATAGAATAGCAACTTCTGAAACAGTAGTACCAACAAAACCTCTAGGATTAAGTATATCACATAGTAAAATTGTAGTTCCACCATTGGTTTTATCGCCTGAATTACCTAATAAATTAAGAACTTTATTTGATAAGGCAAGAACAAATATTACCTGGGATAATTCTTCTGGTGAGTATCACTATCTAACAATTAAGTATGTTGGGATAAAAGATGATCCAATATTTGATGATGAAATTCCAGGTCAAGTAGGTGAATTCTTCTCAAACTTTTCAATTCAGTCTGAACCTACAACTGAAGGTAGCTATAATGTAATATGTATGAGTCTAAAAAATTATGGAAGGTATATGGTGACACTCTACAAAATAAATCAGGATTATGTTAGCTTATTTGAATCGGAAGTCCAAGATGGTACAGAGCTCAATGAGCCACCATCAAATGTAATAAATGCATTCGGAATATTCGCTGCATTTGCAAGTGATTCAACTTTTTTTGAAATTGTCAGAGAATAATTATTTTCTAATCCAGTATGCAACCCAAATAAAAATTCCTTGAATAGGTAATCTCCATGTTGCAATTTCTTGGGTAGCTCCAATTGCTTTCTGAGCTTCCTCACTCTGGAATAAATAAATATTAGCAGGAAAAACAGCTATTAGTAGAAGTATAAGTCCTACTGATCCCCAGTATCTATATTTAGGAAGTAATATCATTACACCAAATAAAATTTCAAACAAACCACTTATATAAACTAATTCAAGCTGGTAAGGTAAGTATGGGGGAACTATAGCAAGAAAAAAATCAGGGTCGATAAAATGTTTAATGCCAACTAAGACATAAAATATTGATGATATAATTATTAAAATATGCTTAGCTGTTTTAACTTTCATATCGTATAGATACATATAATGAAGATAATTTTTTCAGTTTTTTTTATATTTTTTCATATTACCTCCTTCTCCCAAGACGCCACATCAATTCTTCAAAAGTCTGAGGAAAATCTTAGAGGGATTAAGTCTTCATATACTGAGATGGTTATAACCATAGTAAGACCTAAATGGGAAAAAGAAATGAAATTAAAGGGATGGTCAATTGGAGAAGATTTATTTTCATCTGTTGTGATATCTCCCCCTAAAGAGAAAGGTACTGTATTTCTTAAGAGGGAAAAAGAAGTATGGAATTATATTCCTTCTATAGAGAGATCTATAAAACTTCCACCCTCTATGATGATGCAAAATTGGATGGGAACAGATTTTACTAATGATGACCTTGTTCAGAGGTCTTCTGTCTCAGATGATTATAATAATAATATTTTAAGAGAAGAAAAAATTGAGGGGTATGATTGTTGGGTAATCCAATTAATACCAAAAGAAGAGGCAGCAGTAGTTTGGGGAAAATTATTAATGTGGATTGATAAAAATCATTTTATGCAACTCAAAACTGAGTTCTATGATGAGTATGAGGAGTTAGTCAGTGTTATGAATTCTTCAAAAATTAAAGATTTTGGAAATAAAAAATTACCCTCAGTTTTAGAATATATACCAATGGATAAAGATGGAAATAAAACAATAATTGAGAGGTTGGTTTGGAATTTTGATATTGAGATTAATCAGAGATATTTTCTCCCTGGAAATATGAAAAATTTGAGATGATTTTAAAGATTGCATGGAGAAATATTTATAGGAATAAAAAAAGGAGTTTAATAACGATTACTTCAGTTTTTGCTGCTTTATTTCTTATTATTTCAATGAGATCTCTTCAATTAGGATTTTATGACTATATTATAAAAACAGTTGTTGAGTCGTATGCTGGATATGTTGAAATTCACGCAGATGGTTTTTGGGACAATCAGAGCCTAGATAATTCAATGAGTGTTGACGATGAATTAATTAAAGAGATTTCATCCGTTGAAGGAGTAGAGAATATTGTCCAGAGATTACAAACTTTTTCACTCCTTTCAATGGGAGAGAAAACGAAAGGTGGAATTATAAATGGGGTTGATCTAGAGGAAGAACAAAAAATCACAGATTGGTCAAAAAAAATAGTATCAGGATCAATAAAAATTTTGGATAACGAGATAATAATTGGTAAAGGCATAGCTGATTATTTTAATGCTCAACTTAATGATACTATTATTTTATACGGGCAAGGATACAGAGGAATGATGGCAGCAGGAAAGTATCCAGTGAAAGGAATTATTGATCTAAATAATCCTGATTTAAATAAATTAGCTGTTTTTATGACTATGAATTCTGCAAGAAATTACGTTTCTTCAGATGAAATTTCAACTCATATAATTATTGATAAGAAGCAGTATTATAATGAAGAAAAAATTGTTGATGAATTGTTAAATACTATTTCAGATGATTATGAGGTGATGACATGGAAAGAAACACTTCCAGAGATTGAACAAACTATAGCTGCAGATAGTGCTGGTGGAATAATTATGGCATTTATTTTATATGTTATAGTTGGATTTGGCATGTTTGGTACTGTTTTGATGATGACTGAAGAGAGAAAGTATGAGTTTGGTGTTTTGATATCTATAGGAATGAGCAGATTAAAATTATTTGTTATAATATTTTTGGAGACAGTAATTCTTTCAATGATTGGAGTTTTTCTGGCTGTTCTTTTTACTTATCCCATTAGTTTGTATTTTAATATTAACCCAATTGATATGACAATTCTTATGGGGGAAGGTGCAGATAAAGCAATTGAGGACTTAGGTTTTTCCCCTATAGCTCCAATGTCTATCTCTCCAGGAATACCATTTACGCATGCTATGATCATATTTATTTTTTCACTATTAATATCAATATACCCTGCAGTAAAAATATTAAAATTGAATCCAGTAAAATCAATGAAAGAATGAGTGTTTTAACTATAATTAAAATTTCTTGGAGAAATATTTGGAGAAACAAGCTTAGAAGTTCTGTTGTAATTCTATCTGTTGTTTTTGGTATACTTGGAGGTATTATAATGATAGCAATGGCATATGGATTAAATGAAGAAAGAATGAATAATGCAGTTGAGACATATTTATCTCATCTTCAAATCCATAATAAATCATTTGCTGAAGATTTTAATTTAAAACATAGTATAAAAAATCTTGAAAGAATTGAAGATGAATTAAGAAATGATAAGAGAGTAATCTCTTATTCAAAAAGAATAATCTTGAATGGAATGCTTTCTAACTCAAATGGTTCGTACGGCATACAAGTTAAAGGTGTTGATCCAGATCAAGAGAGAGAAGTAACCAATACTTTTTCAAAAGTAATTTCAGGAGATTATTTTAAATCTGATAGAGATAATACAATTCTTGTTGGAAAAAAATTAGCAGAAAGGTTGAATTTAAACTTGAAGTCAAAGGTTGTTATAACTTTTCAGGATGAAAATTATGAGCTCACATCTTTATTATATAGAGTTGAAGGTATTTTTAAATCTGGGAATTCACGATATGACGAAGTAAATGTATTTGTTAAAAATTCTAGCATTCAAAATAACTTAAATGAATTCTCAGGTTTTCATGAAATTCCAATTTTATTATCAGATATTGAGTTAAGGAAAGAAGTAAAAACCAAACTCTCTGAATTAGACTCAGATAATTTGGTAGAGACTTGGGATGATATATCAAAAGATTTGGCTTATGCTAATGAAATGCTTGGAGCGGTACTATATATTTTTATGGTAATAATTTTAGTTGGTTTATCTTTTGGAATAGTAAATACGATGTTAATGGCAATTTTAGAGAGAAAGAAAGAAATTGGAATGCTTATGTCAATAGGAATGAATAAATATAAAATATTTTTAATGATAAGCTTAGAGACTATATTTTTATCTCTTATTGCATTACCTTTCGGATTATTCTTATCCTTTTACATAGTTGAATATTACTCAGTAGTTGGTATCGACTTGTCAGTAGTATCTGCTGGATTAGAAAATTTTGGTGTTGGAACAAGACTGTATTTTAAAGTGCCAGATGAGCAATACGTTGTAGTTGCTCTTATGGTATTTATTATTGCTTTAATTTCATCTGTATTTCCTTCATTAAGAGCATTGAAAATTAATCCTGTTGAAGCTACAAAATCAATTTAATATAAAACGATGATAGAAGTATATAACCTCTCAAAAATTTATAATCCTGGAAAATTTGAAGTAAAAGCTGTAAATAATATAAGCACTAATTTTAATTCAGGTGAATTTACTGCTGTAGTTGGACCTTCAGGATCAGGCAAAACAACATTTTTAAATTGTGTTGGTGGATTAGATTCTCCAACCTCAGGAGAAGTAATTATTTCTGGAGAGAATATATCAAAATTATCTGGCCACAAAATTATTGAATATAGATTAAAAAATATTGGATTTGTTTTTCAAGCATATAATTTAATACCTGTTTTATCAGCCAAAGAAAATATAGAGATGATAATGCTACTTCAGGGAAAAGATGAGAAAACAAGAAAAAACAGGACTGATGAACTTTTAAATCAAGTTGGATTATATGATATGAGAAATAGAAGACCATCAGAATTATCTGGTGGTCAACAACAAAGAGTTGCTGTAGCTAGAGCTCTCGCTTCCAAACCTCAGTTTGTTCTCGCAGATGAGCCAACTGCTAATTTAGATAGTGCATCTACCACTAACTTACTTGATATTATGAATAAATTAAATCAAAGTGAAGGAATTACATTTATTTTTTCTACTCATGATCAGAGAGTGATAGAAAGAGCAAAAAGAGTAGTTACGCTTGAAGATGGAATAATTGTTAATGATAAAGAATAATTTTATTTTTTTTATTTTCCTTTTCATATTTTCCTTTGATGCTTTATCAAAAGAAAAAAAAGCTTCATTTGAACTTAATGGTTATTTGAAATATTTACCTTCTCTAATGAACTATAGCTTTTTTGATTCAGAGTTCAACAATTTAATACATAGTAGAATAAATTCAAGAGGAAATTTTGGAGAAAACCTCATAATAGGGTTTGAGTTAAGAAATAGATTAATTATTGGAGATTCACCTCAATTACAAGATGACAAAGGTTTAGTTGATATGTCATTTAATTTAATAAATGATAAAAACATTTTATTTAATACTATGATTGATAGATTTTGGATTAAATATCAAAAAGAAAAATTAGAAATTATTATTGGCAGGCAAAGAGTTAACTGGGGAGTAAATTCTATCTGGAATAATAACGATTTATTTAATGCTTATAACTTTATTGATTTTGATTATATTGAAAGACCTGGATCGGATGTTGTAAGAATGATTTATACCGGAGATAATCTTTCAAGTTTTGAGATTGTTTACATGCCCAAAAAGAGATTTAGCATTGGAAATGTTTTTGCTGGAATGTACAAATTCAATTTTTATAAATACGATTTTCAAATTCTAGCAGCAAATTATTATGAGGATTTTGTTTTGGGGTCTGGATGGGCTGGAAATTTTTTTAATGCTGGTTTTAAAGGTGAAATATCTTATTTTTTTGATAAAAATAAATTTAAAAATTCATTGAGCCTTTCCTCATCAATTGATTATTCTACTAAAAAAGGATGGTATTTTTTAGCCTCATATCTACTTAATTCTAATGGATTTACTGAATCTAATTTCTTGAGTCTCATTAATATAAATAATAATATTTTATCTGCTAAAAATCTTATGCCATCAAAGCACTCATATTTAATTCAAATTTCAAAATCAATATCTCCTCCTGTTAATGCCTCAATGTCAATATTATACGGACAAGGAATAAAACTACTTTTTTTATCTCCTAATATTTCTTATGAAATAAATTCTAGAGTAGATGCAGGATTAATAGGACAATTCTTTTATTTAGATAATTTTGGTGATTTTAAAAATATATTAAAAGGATATTTTTTACAGATGAGATATAGCTTTTAATTCAGTTTTTTTCTTTCCACATCTCATAATCAGCTTCATTCACCATATATCCCCAATGGAGAAGAGATTGCCTAACAGCTAGAGAAAATGATTGATCTTTGACAGATGTTTGTTTTTTATGAATTTTAGAATAAATATAATTTCTCCATCTTCCTTTTTCACCACAAAAATTATTCCACCTTTGAATTTGTCTTTTATCATCTTCAGTCTTCCTACCTAAGTAATATCTACAATACCATTGAAACCATCCTCTTGGGTCTTGGGGATGAATCCATCCTTTTTCCTCCCATTCCCCTTGAGATAAACCTGATTTTACATTAAAATAATTTACCTTCTTAAGGTACTTTTCAGACATGAAATAAGATTTATCCAAATTTTCAAACCAATTCGAAGGGAATTCTTTATAATCAATATCAATTTTACCTCCTTCATTATTAAAATAAATGCCTCCAAAAGAACCCATTTGTATTACTTCTTTAGGTGTGAGGTTGGGTGAAAAATTCATAACTAATTTATTTTTTCTAACTGAGATAAAATCTCATTAGCTTCTGCTAATTTCTTATCACTCTCTTTTCTGCTAGTATTAGAGAGTTTGTATGACTCTTTTAGGAGTCTGTTATATTTCGAAAGTAATTTTTCTTTCTTCGATTTAAATAATCCAAACATATTTTTTTTTACGAAGGAAGAAATGAATAGTTTTTATAAGGTTTTTTGAGGTAGTGGATTTTCATCTCCAAAATATACTATTTCACAATTACAATCCATTTTAATATATTTTTCAGAAATTTTTGATGTATTTGTATCAAAATATGTCAAGTAAAATGTCCAGTCTTCTAATAAAATAACTCCATCAGAGGGTAGTCTAGAACCTAATTTAAATATCTTTTGAGAAATAAATTGCTCGCAATTCCTTGGATGAGAATAATAACAATTTTTCTCTTCTTTATTTATAGAATTACAACTATTTGTAAAAAAAATCAGTAGAATACCAAAGAATACAAATAAGTTGAATTTATTAGATAAAAATTTCATTTTGTTGATATTAGTTCTTTGGAGCTTGCCTAGCACATATTTTAGAAACAAATTTAGAAAAATTGTTTATAATACAAATGACTGGAAAATTAACATAAAACCTTTATTTAAGAAAGAGATTATAGCCCTTTTCTCAAATATTTATCCTAATAATACCGAGTATTTAAAAGTTAGAAATTTTTATAGATTTTATCTTTTGATCTATTTATCAATCTTTTTAATCTATTCATTTATATGAAACTATTGATATTTATACACCTCTTATCAAATAGCTTTCTTTTAGCTATTATTTACCAAACCCAACTTATTACATACCCAACTTTCTTAGAAATAAGTCCAAAGAAATTCAATAAATATCACAAAAATTATGTGAATGTTATAACTTATTTAGTTGCTCCTTTTATGGTTCTAGAATTATCAACTCTCGTTGTTATTATTTATAATAATAAAGGTTTCTTATTAATTAAATCTTTATTGACATTGATAGTAATTTGGTTGGTTACATTTATTGTTATGGTGCCCATTCATAATAATATCTCTAAAAAATATAAATCATCACAAATTAGGAGATTAATAAATTATAATTGGATAAGAACCATCCTATGGACTTTAAAATTTATTGTTGTTTTTTATATATTATATGATGAAATTATCTGATTCAGAAATTGATAGAATTATTCAGATGTGTTGGGAAGATAGAACTCCATTTGATATGATTAAAAAACAATTTAATTTGACTGAAAAAGAAATTATTTCTGTGATGAGAAATAATTTAAAAGAAAAATCTTTCATAAGATGGAGAAAAAGAGTTGATTCGAGAAAGACCAAACACATGATTTCAAGTCAAAGTGAAATGAAAAGATTTAAATCTGCCGCTCAAAAACAAATTTCATTTAACAAATCAAAATAATTTTAGCCATATTCTAATCTTATCAATTTAAGATTTATATTGTTATTACTTATATTCGTAAAAATTAAGAAATTACCATGAGAAAGTTCTATCTAATTATTCTTTCATTTTTATTTCATATCTCTCTATTTTCTCAAAATGTAGATTTTATAGAATATGATTTAGATAATGGAATGCACGTTATCCTTCATCAAGATAAATCAGTCCCAATTGCTGTGACTTCAATTATGTATCATGTAGGAGCAAAAGATGAAGATCCTGAAAGAACTGGTTTTGCTCATTTTTTTGAGCATCTTCTATTCGAAGGGACAAAAAATATTGAAAGAGGTGAAATGGATAAAATAATTGAGAGAAATGGAGGATCTTACAATGCTAATACTACTCAAGACAGGACATATTACTACGAACTCTTACCATCTAATAAAGTTGAGCTTGGTTTATGGATAGAGTCAGAGAGATTATTACATCCTGTTATTAATCAGATTGGGGTAGATACTCAAAATGAAGTTGTTAAGGAAGAAAAGAGATTAAGGGTAGACAACTCTCCTTATGGTCAGCTGTTAGAGCAAATAGTTCAAGGTTTATTTGTAAAACACCCTTATAGATGGACAACTATAGGCTCAATGGATCATCTTGATGCAGCAACACTTGAAGAGTTCTTAGAATTCAAAGAAAAGTTTTATGTCCCAAATAATGCTGTTTTAGTAGTTGCTGGAAATTTTGATATAGATGATATTAAAGTTAAAGTACAAGATTATTTTGGACCAATTCCAAGAGGTAATGATGTACCAAGGGTTAATGTTGTTGAAGATCCGTTAAATGGGGAGAAAAAAAGATCATTTAATGATCCTAATATTCAAATACCTATGGGTCTAGTATCCTACAGAACTCCTTCGATGAAAAGTAGAGATGCATACGTTCTTGATATGATTTCTTCTATTTTAAGTGGAGGTAAAAGTTCTAGACTCTATAAAAAAATGGTAGATGAAAAAAAAATATCATTGCAAGTACAAGCAGTAAATCTTTCTCTTGAGGATTATGGAGCTTATGTCATTTTATCTTTACCCGTTGGAGAAAATTCATTAAAAACATTATACGAGAATATTGACGAAGAAATTGAAGTGCTAAAGTCTGAACTTATAACTGAGAGGGAATATGAAAAATTGCAAAATGTTTTTGAAAATAATTTTGTGAATTCCAACGCATCAATGGCTGGAATTGCAAACTCATTAGCAAGAAATTATATGTTATATGGAGACACAGATTTAATTAATTCTACAATAGAAATTTATAGATCTATTACAAGAGAAGAAATTAAAGATGTTGCAAATAGATATTTAAATAATAATAACCGAGTTCTTATTGACTATTTGCCAAAAGACTCACAATAGAAAATAATTTAAAATGAAAAAGATCTCATTAGTTTTAATTTTTATACTTTTTTCAAGTATAGTTTTTGCTCAGATAGATAGGACAAAACCTCCTCAATCTGGACCAGCTCCTGAAATTAATTTAGGAAAACCTAAAACCTTTTCTCTAAAAAATGGACTCAAAGTTATAGTTGTTGAAAATTCAAAATTGCCTAGAGCATTTGCTAATCTTGAAATTGATAATTACCCAGATTATGAAGGTAAATTAAAAGGTGTCTCAAATATGGTTAGCTCAATGATGGGTAATGGCACAGAAAATCAGTCTAAGGAAGAATATAATGAAGAGATAGATTATATGGGCGCTACTCTCTTTCTCTCTTCAAGTGGTGGATATGTTTCTTCATTGAAAAGATATTTTCCAAGGGTTTTAGAGATGATGTCAGATGGATTACTTAATCCGATTTTTACCCAGGAAGATTTTGATAAAGAAAAAAATATTCTTTTAGATAATATAAAGTCTGTTCAAAAAAGTGTACCCGATATTGCTGATCAGGTAACAGGAAAATTATTTTATGGGTCAAATCATCCTTTCGGAGAGTTTTCAACAGAGCAAACAGTTAATAATATTTCCTTACAAGATGTTGTGAAGTATTATGAGACTTTTGCAAAACCGAATAATTCTTATCTCACAATTGTAGGTGATGTTAATTATGAAGAAGTTAAATCATTAGTTGAGTCATTATTTGGAAAATGGAAAAAAGGAAAATTACCAAGATATGAAATGCCAGTTGTTGGTGATGTTCAAAAATCAGAAATTAATTTCATTGATATGTCAAATGCTGTTCAATCTGAAATTACAGTTGGAAATATCATAAATATATCTATGTCAGATCCTGATTTTTTTGCTTTAAGGTTAGCAAATCAAATTTTAGGAGGTTCTGGAGGTAGATTATATGAAAATCTAAGAGAAGATAAAGGGTTTACTTATGGTGCTTACTCCTCTGCATCAACAAGCAGATATGTTAGTACATTTTTAGCAAGTGCTAGCGTCAGGAATGAAGTTACTGATAGTGCAGTCACTGAAATAGTTAATGAAATTTTTAGAATTAATTCTGAGGATGTCTCTGAATCTAAACTAGAGTCAGTGAAGCAAAAGTTTGTTGGTAATTTTATTATGTCAACAGAGCAGCCCTCAACTATTGCAAATTTTGCAACAAACATTGATAAGTATAATTTATCTTCTGACACTCTCAGGGTGGCTAACGTCATAGACTACTCTAGTAACCTCACTTTTTTTTACTAGCAGAAAATTTTTTAAATTGAAAAAAACTAGTTAAA
>JAYPDR010000006.1:0-27549 GCA_038125345.1 Marinoscillum sp.
TAGAGAAGCGTTCTTCGGAAGGCTTAAAACTGCTCTTGACACAGTTGAAGAAGTAGTAGCTGAATAATGGCTTTAAATTCATCCGACTTTTTATTGTATAAAGGCGAAACTGCGTTAGGGCACAGTAAATCAACTGACTTTGCTCTAACTGTAGATTTGCTAAATACTAGCACAAAAGATTCGGATGGATGGAAGGAGTTTATAGTAGGATTAAAAGGCGGATCATTAAGAACATCTGGATTAACAGATTATAGTGATTCGCTTAATTATGAAGAATTAGTCCAAATGCTAATCACAAAAGAAAAGGCTAATTTCTTTTTTAAAGATTTTGTTCGATCAGATTTTGTTTTGAATGGTTATGGATTTATACAAAATGTAAGCGAAAAAGCAGAAGCAAATGGGTTGGTATCTTTTGAAGTTGAAATTAAAATATCTGAAATAATAGGTTTTACGGATCAGCGAGTTTGGAATACTATTTTTGACAAATGGAATGAGATAGCTCTTACTTGGAATAACGTATAATTTATATTTCGTATATTTGAAAAAAATTAATATCATTTAAACTCAATTATAATGGCAGTATTTAACGGAACAGATTTATTGATTAAAACTGGAACAAGTGGTTCTGAAGTTACTATTGGGCATACCACAAGCTGCTCAATTTCTTTAACTCAAGATTTACCAGATGCAACAACTAAAGATTCTTCTGGATGGTCAGAAGTTATCGCTGGAGTAAAAGGCGGATCTATTTCTTTTGATGGATTAGTTGATTATTCTGATTCAAACAACGCAGTTGATTTAATCGCTGACTTAGTTGCTGGAACTGCGGTATCTTTTGTATTTGGAACTGCTGTTTCTGGAGAAACTATTTATTCTGGTAGCGGTTATATTGATAGTATTGAAATTACCGCAGATGCTGAATCTCCAGTTTCTTATAGTGGTTCTATTACTATTACTGGATCAGTAACTACTGGTTCAAACGCATAAACCAAACTAAACTAAAGGCGTAGGGAATAATCTTTACGCCTAAATTTACTTATTATGGCAAACAAGAAACGAGGTTATCACACAATTAAGTTGGGTGGAAAAAATCGCACCTTACATTTTTCTATGAATTTCTGGGCTGAACTAACTGATCTTTTAGAGATTTCTCTTGAAGATGTTGGTTCTGTTTTTTCTAAAGGATTATCGATTAAAGCGATAAGAAGTATTATCTATTGTGGTTTATTAGCAAATGATAAAGAAGAAGGAAATGAAATTGATTATACTGAATATAAAGTTGGTAGTTGGTTAGATGACTTAGATTCATCTGAAATAGAAGGTATTGTATCATCTATGTTAGAAAGCAGAATCTTAGGAAATGACTTAAATATGGGTATTAATCGCAAAGTTACTCGTTCTACAAAAAAGGGAAAGTAAATAGCCAACTGACTTGGGATTCATTGCTTGACTATTATATTGGTCAAGTTGGCATAAGACCAAATGAATTTTGGTCAAACACTTGGAAAGAAAATCAACTATTAGGCGAATCGCATACTATTAAATTAAATATTCAATGGGAGCAAACTCGATACTTAGCTTCTATGATTATTAATGTTAATGTAGATAAGAAGTCTAAAATGGTATCTCCAGAAAAACTTTTTCCATTACCACAAGATATTTATTTAGAAAAGGGCAAACCTAAATCGACTCCAGAACAATATAATGCTTTTAAACAACGAGTTGAATCTATGGAAAAGAACTTAAATAAAGATTAATCATATAATTCGTATTTTTGGGGTAAATTAATTTTTATGGCAGATAGTGTATTAAGGGTATTACTCAAAGGAGATGCAAGTGGTTTAAATTCCTCGCTTCAAACAGCAAGTTCTAAATTAGAAAGTTTTGGTTCTAAAGTTAAATCTGTTGGTTCTTCGCTTTCAAGATTAAGCCTACCTTTAGGTATTGCTGGAGGTGCTGCTATAAAAATGGCGTCATCATTTCAAGAATCATTAAATAAAGTTGAAGTATCATTTAAAGGATCAAATCAACAAGTTAAAGATTTCGCCAAAACTACATTAGATTCTTTTGGTATAGCAGAAAGTACTGCTTTAGATATGGCTGCAATGTTTGGAGATATGTCCACTTCTATGGGATTATCTACTAAAGAAGCAGCTAATATGTCCACTTCTCTTGTTGGATTAGCTGGAGATTTATCTTCTTTTAAAGATATTGGAGTTGATCAAATAAATACTGCTTTAAGTGGAATTTTTACTGGAGAAACTGAAAGTTTAAAAAGACTTGGAATTGTAATGACTGAAGCTAACTTAAAACAGTTTGCTTTATCAAAAGGAATTCAAAAAAATATTAAAGATTTTACTCAAGCAGAAAAAGTGCAACTTCGCTATCAGTATGTAATGGCGATGACTACTAATGCTCAAGGAGATTTCGAGAGAACTTCTGATAGTGCTGCTAACCAAATGAGAACATTCCAAGAAACACTTAAAGAACTTGGAGTAACTTTTGGAGAAACAATTCTTCCACAATTTACCGAATTTGTAAAAAAAGTAAATGAGCTTCTAAAAGAGTTTAAAGAACTTGATCCAGAAACAAAGAAAAATATAATGAGCTTTGGTGCTTTATTAATTGCACTTGGTCCAGTACTTAAAATTGCTGGTAGTGTCATTTCTGCTTTTGGAAAAATGAAAGGAGCTATAAAATCTCTTGGAACTGCTACTGGAGGTGCTTTAGGAGGTGCTATAACTGGAATAGGTGCTTTATTATTTGCTTTCGACCAATTAACAGACAAAGTTGCTAGTAATTTATCGCTTTGGGAAAAACTAAAGATTACATTTAAATCTGGAGGTTTTGGAGGTGCTGCTGGAATGGCACAAGCATTAGTTGGTATGGGAACTCAAAGTTTCATAAAAGGGCAACAAAATGCTCAAGATCAACAATTATCTGGTATGGACTTGCTTTCATATGGTCAAACTGGAGAACAAAGAACAACGCCATCTGGAAATGTAGTTGATGCTTTAGATGAAGAATTAGCTGCTTTAGAAAAAAATATCGAAGGTTGGGATGAATTTGCTACTAGATTTAATTATGATTTAAAAGAATCAGAAGCAAATATCGAATACTTTGCTAATTCTGTTTCAACTATAATTGATGGAATAGGAGACAAAGGTGGTGAATTAGCCGAACAAATGAGTATTGACTTCGGTATGATTGGAGCAAGTATAGGTCAAGCATTAGCAACTGCGGTTGTGAATGGCGATAATTTAATACAAACTTTAGCTGCTTCAATACTTTCAGCATTAGGTTCATTATTAGTTCAAATAGGAAAAGCAGCAGTATTAGCTTCTGAAGCTATTAAAAAGTTCGCTATACCATCTTTAGGACTCGCTGCTGGTATCGCTGCCATAGCTTTTGGAACTTTATTACAAGGTATTTCTACTAAAGTACAAAGTGGTAGCTTTGCAGCATTTGCTAACGGAGGTATTGTATCTTCGCCAACTTTAGGACTTGTTGGAGAATATGCTGGAGCAAGAAGCAATCCAGAAGTTATCGCACCATTAGATAAATTAAAATCTATGATTGGAGATAGAGGTGCTTCAAATGTAAATGTAACTGGAGCATTTAGAGTTCAAGGTCAAGATTTAATAGTAGCTTTAGAAAGAGCAAACAAACAAAAAAATAGAATAGGTTAATGGCATTTGGCGTAAAATATAGACTTGAGTTTTCTGATCATAAAGAAAACAAACGAAAAGTAGAAATATTAAAAGATAGTTATACTGGGTCTGTTTTGCCTATGATTGGAACTGATAATCCAGTAGAAATAGATTGGCAAAATAAAGATGATATTTACGCTAATATAATCGGATCAACTTGCACTTTAAATCTTTTGGCTACTGATTCAGTCAGCTATGAGAATTTTCTAATAAATGGCGAGAATGAATGGAAGATTAGAATTTCTCATTGGAACGGAAGTAGCTACGATGTTTTCTGGGAAGGATTTGTAGTTATAGATGGATATAAAGAAGCGATAGCTTCAACGCCTTATGAAATAAGTTTAAAGGCTTTTGATGGATTAGGACTCTTAGATGGATTTGATGCTCCTTATAGTGATACAACTGCGGTTGATAATTATGATACGCTTTTCTATTATTTGAAAGAAATTCTTGCAATAACTGGCAACTCATTTGATATTTATATTTCTAATAGAATTAGAGAAGCATCTGGAAGCACAAACGATACGCTTTTTCACGATATAGATATAAATGAGTTTGGGGTAATGAATGAAAATCTTACCTATAAAAATGCTTACGAGCTTTTAGAATTAATTTTAAAAGCAACAAACTCTAGAATATTTCAATCTTATGGAAGATGGTATATTATTAGTAATTCAAATTTAATTGATTCTAATGTTACATCAACCACAAATATTAGAGGCGATCAAACAACAAGACTTACTACTTATGGAACTGAAAATATAGAATATAAGATTTTCAATTCTGCTGGAACTTATCAATCAACTGCTACTCCAGATGTATTATTACAGACGCCAACTAATATGCTTCCTTTATATAATGATTTAATTGTTGAGCATCTTAGACCTTTTAAAACTGTTATAGTTGAAACAGAAATATATGAGAATATTGTTTTAAATCGCAATCCTCATTTTCTTTATGATTCTAATGATTATGGAACTACTGTAACTGGTTCTGGAAATTATGCAGCGATAGTATCAGATGCGTCTTATGATGTAAAAGCGTTATCTGCTGGTAAATATTTTCATACAAACGATTTAGAGGTAACAACAAGTGGAAGCTGGACTGGAAATTTATCTTTAGATAGAGCTAATCAAACAGTAAATCAAAATGTACCTATTGAAGTAGGATTTAGTTATTACATTGTAAGTACATTCCCAGCAACTTATGAATTAGGATTAAGAGTTTATCTTGATCCAGATGATACGCTTCCACATAGATATTATAATTTCACAGAAAATACTTGGGATTTAGATGCGTCTCCAACTGATGACAATGTGAAGATTTTTTCTACATCAGCTTTAAACAACTGGGGACAATTCAAAGTAACATTAAATCCTTTCAGATATGTAAATTCAAGTGGTGCAGTAATTGATTCAACGGAAACTCCTAAGATTGGAGCAACAATAACTCGATTAGATAAAACTGCTGGAACTGGAACTTACACCAAGCATTATATTGATAATTTTTATGTGGCGGAAAAGCAATCGGTGGATGGAGATACTTATATTTATAAGCGAGAAAAACAAACCACAGAGCAAACTGGAACGCATACAGTAGAAGATAACATTATAAGCAATAAGCTAAAAGATACAAACGCTAATAATTCTTTTACTGGCGAATTTACGAAACCAAGATATAGTGCTAATTATGATTTAGATATGATTATCACTAACGAGATGTTAAATGATTACAGATTATATGGTAAGCGTTATGAAGGAACTTTCTATAAGAATGATTCTTCGCCTTTACCTTGTGGAATGCATAATAAAATCTGGATGAATTATGGTAGCTCAATTCTTCAAGAACCAGTAAGTTGTTATATTGATTCTATGAAGTATAATGTAAAGAAAAACGAATATCAAATGGTTATGCACGTTCCTAATCAAGATGTGGATATTTACGCCATAACATACGAAAAAACAGAATAATTCCTTTCTCCTTGTTTGTCGGAAAGCCTCCTTATGACTTCGGTTGTTTGGGGGTTTTTTGAAAATATATTTTTTTATTTTAAATATTTTTTTTAAATTTGCTTAAATAATTACACTAAATAAATTATTATGAACGAATTTGAAATGGAATTTATTAACGATCTGAAGCGTTTAAAATTGAAGCGTCAAGACGTAGCTGATTCGCTTGGTATTACTATGCCAACATTAAAATCTAAATTGGTGGATCCGATGAGATTAACAGTTGGCGATATTATCGAGCTAAGAAAACTAAATTTTAACCTTAACAATTTGAATTTATGAAAACTATTAACATCAAAGGTAATGACTACATTACAGTCAATGAACGCCTAAAGCATTTTAGAACTCACGAAATGTTTACTAATTGGGCAGTAATCGAAGAAATTGTAAAAATCGATGATAAAGAAGGAATCTTTAAAGTTGAGTTGTTGAATGATCACGGAAATATTATGGCGATTGCTCATTCTCAAGAATATCGTGATTCAAGTTACATTAACAAAACCAGCTTTTTGGAGAACGGATTTACATCTGCTTTAGGTAGAGCTTTAGGTTACTTAGGAATTGGTATAGATACTAGTATTGCTTCTGCTGATGAAGTAACAAACGCAGTAAATAATCAACCACAGAAAGAAGAAGATAACCGCAGTTGGCTAACAGAAACGCAGTTAAATAAAACTTTATCTGGAACAAAACAACAAGCACAAAAAGTGGTAGATAATTTTAGAATGAAAAAAGATTATCGCCAACAAATCAAAGAAAAGTTTAATATCTAATTTTAATTATTATGTCAGAAGAAAAAAAACCAATTTACATCGCTAACGGAAATAAAAGATCTGGTCAATACGGAGATTTTAGAAGTCTTTCAATCAATCTATCTAAAATTAGCAGAGAAGCATCAGAACACATTTTCGAATATAATGGCGATAAGTTTATTAAAGTTCTTATTAATGATAAAGAACAAGCAGATAAATATGGAAAAGATGTATCAATGACTGTTGATACTTGGAAACCTACACCACAAGGAGAAACTAAGGAATTTCAAAAAGTGGAGGTAATCGAAGAAGTGGATGGAGATCTTCCATTCTAATTTCAATTTTTATTTTACTCAAAAGGGCATAGATTAAGTTTTATGCCTTTTTTTTATTTTTTTTTATTAAAATATTTTTTTTAATTGAAAATTTATTTTATATTTGAACTATAAAACAAAAACAAATAATTAAAAATTTAAAGTTATGCAGATTACAAAATTAGAAAATCAAGTTTTATTAGCAATTCAAGACTTTACCGCTGAATGTTTTACATCGTCAAATGGAAATTGGGCATACATACACGAAATATTTGACAATAAATATAATGATTATAGTATGGAAGCTAGAATAGGTAGAGGTGTAATTAGTTCTTTAATCCAAAAAGGAATTTTAACTTATGATGAAAGTGAAATAGATGGTGGTTATGTAGAAATTACGGAAAATTATTATCTAGAAACTGGAAAATATACAAATTGCCACAGTCCAGAAATTGAATTTATTAACTTAGAAATAAAATAATTTAATTGGCGGTGTAAAAGCCGCCTTTATTTTTTTTACTATGGAAGAAATAATCGAATTTTATAAGCAGCGAATTGCAGCTTTAATGAATGAAAACACCTTATTAAAAGGTCAAGTTGAATACCTTAAAAATAAATTAAATGAGCAAGATAACTAAAGTCCAAGACACCAACGAAGAATATCATTCAAGAAGCGAAATAAGTGCTTCTGGAATTAAAACAATTCACAAGAAATCTGTTTATCATTATTTAAATCAAAAGCCATTTAGTTCAAGTTCTATGGAATTAGGAACTGCGGTTCACACAATGCTTTTAGAACCGAATGCTTTTGTTGAACAGTATTTTGTAATGCCAAAATTAGATCTTCGCACCAAAGCTGGAAAAGAACAAAAAGAAGAATTAGAAAAAGCTAATAAACAAAAGAAGGCTTTAAAAGATGAAGAATGGCATATTATAAAAAATATAGCTCAAAACTTTGACCAACACGAACTAGCAAAAAAATATTGTAATGGACTTAAAGAGATGTCGCATTATACAACTTATAAAGGAGTTCCAGTTCGAGTAAGACCAGATAATATAAATTACGGATTAGAATTTATTAGCGACATTAAAACTTGTCAAGATAATTCACCACAAGCATTTAAAAGAGATGTTTACAAATATGGTTATCACATACAAGCTGCATTTTATAGTTTGGTTTTAGGTTTTCCAGTAGAAAACTTCAGATTTATTGCAGTCGAAACTAATTATCCTTTTAGCGTTGAAGTTTATGCTTTAAGTGATGATTTAATAGAACAAGGGATTAATCAAATGCACAAAGCTCTAAGCAGTTGGAAACTATATTATACAAGTGGTATTGTAACTGGATATGAGGCTGAAACTAAAAAAGATGGTTCTTTAATATTATAATTATGAAAATAACCTTATTAGATTTATTTAGTGGAATTGGCGGATTTCACAAAGGCTTAGAACAAGCTGGATTTGAAGTTGATTCTTACTTTTCGGAAATAGATAAATACGCAATAGATGTGTATAGTAATAATTTTAAAAATGCAAAATATGTCGGATCAATTACTGATGTTTACGGAAGAAACCTACCAAAAATTGACGCCATCACTTTCGGAAGTCCTTGTCAAGATTTTAGCCTCGCTGGAAAACGAAAAGGTATGCAAGGAAGTCGAAGCAGTCTTATTAGCGAAGCAATTAGACTCATTAGCGAGTGCAGACCACGTTTTTTTATATGGGAAAATGTTAAAGGAACTTTCTCCAGCAATAATGGCGAAGACTTTTGGGCAATTATCCAAGCCTTTGCCAACATTGGGGGTTATAGACTCGAATGGCAACTGCTTAATACAAAGTGGTTTTTACCCCAAAATAGAGAGAGAATCTACCTTGTCGGATATATTGGAAACGGAAGTAAAGGACAAATATTTCCTATCGATGAAAGTTTTAAGTTTTTTAATAAACCGATCTGGGAAAAAAATAAAAAATCAACAAGTCTGCAAACTTCACATTCACGAACAATAACTAAAAATGTTCCATTTAGTGGTTCGGAAAATACATTTATAAAAGTCAAATCAAATACTCAATGCGGTTATGAAACTGCCGAAATAGGAGATAGCATAAATTATTCAAATCCAAATTCAAAAACTAGACGAGGTAGAGTTGGTAAAAAACAATCTCAAACATTAGATACTCATTGTAATCAAGCCATAATAGGCGACTTTAGAAATGATGAAGGATATAGAGGAAGAAAAGATGGCAATAGTCCTACATTAAATGCAAGAGCAAAACAAGATATATACGGACAACCTATTGTGAATAAGATAAGAAGATTAACGCCAGTAGAATGTGAAAGATTACAAGGATTCCCAGATAACTGGACTCAATATGGAAAAGAAAAAGGATTGATTTCAGATACTCAAAGATATAAAATGTGTGGTAATGCAGTAACAGTTGATGTAGTTCAAGCAGTTGCTCAAAATTTAAAGAAAATATTATGACTAGAAAAGAAATAGAAGTATTTAAGGCGATGCGTTGGTGTATAGAAAATGGAATTAGAATTTATCCAAGTCCAGTTAGATTTAGTTTTGGAAAATCTCGACCAGATATAAATATTATAGTTGAGAATAATGGAAAAAAGAAACGAGGACAATTAGTTTATAAACAAGACAAAGATGGACAAAAAGAATATACAGAAAAAATCAATGAGCTTTACCAGACAATCTACAAAAAAGGAAGAATTTAAACATCCATTTATGGTAAATGGAAAATATACTGATGAATTTGTATTTAGTGTAGCGGAGGCTTTTCATTTTACTGCTTTAGATGATGATCAGTTAGCATCTAAATTTTTTATGCCTAAAACATCAATCAGACAATTAGCTTCTAGATTTCAGCCAGAAGAAATTTTAGCGATTAAAAAAAGTCAGAAAAAACAAAAACTCATAATGGTAGATCAGCAATATTATCAAGCACTTTTAGAAGTTTTAATGACTCACAAAATACCTTTTGATGATTTGCAAGACGCCACAATACAATTAGAATATAAAAGTAAATTATAGTTTACTTTAAAATATTTTTTAAATTTGTTGAATGAGGAAGAATCCATACTTAAAATATTTAGGAAAAGAAGATCATTTACAGTATGCAGTTATGAATTATTTAAGACATCAATATTCTTATGCTTATTCCATTCACCCACCAAATGAAGGAAAGCGATCAAGATTCGAACAATTCAAGTTTAAATACTTGGGTGGTGTTCGTGGTATTCCAGATATTATGGTTTTTTATCCAAATGGATTTAACTGTGGTCTAGCGATAGAACTAAAGGCTGGATATAATAAGCCTACAGAAAGTCAGAGAAATGCTCTTAAATCGCTTAAAAATGCGAACTGGGAGGTACATTGGACTAACGATTTTGATAAAACAAAGGAAATAATAGATGAGTACTTTAAAAAAGCAATAAAATGAGTAAAGAAAAGAAGGTTTTTTGGTCAGAAGAAAACCAAACTATAAGATGGACTCAAAGTGCCACAATAGAAGGCACTATTAATTATGAGTTTGTAGGTCTAATGACTGAAGCTGAATTTGATTTACTACTGGAAATATTATTTGAACTTTTTGAAGATGATAAAATATCACTAGAACAATTCTGTAATATTTTTGGCGATCTGAGAACTTTTTGTGATACTATTAAAAATATAGTGTAACATTTTTTATATTTGCGTTTAGTAATTGTGCAGAATTACTATATTTACATCGGACAATTTTTAAGCCTTTGGGGAGTAAGTACTGCACTACTGAAACCTAAAGGTTTTTTTTATTATGGAAACTGGATTAATTATTAAACCGCAATCATTCGACAATTTTGCAATTGTTCCAATAAATGTTTTGCGTGATCAACGACTTTCACTTGGAGCAGTTGGTCTTTATGCTTATTTATTTTCGCATAGCGATAAATTTCAAATCAGTATTGAATTTATAAAAAATGCTTTTAAAGATGGTAAAGCATCTGTACAATCAAAAATAAAAGAATTAGAATCTATTGGATATTTAAAACGTCAACAAGTAAAATCTAATGAAGGCAAATTTTTAGGATATAATTATTTATTATCAATTCAATCCAATGACCTAAAAACCGACAACGGAAAAAACCGACATCGGGAAAACCGGCAGCCGGAAAATCAATCACAAAGTAATATTAATAATAATATTAATACTAATAGTAATATAAATACTATTAATAATAATAAAAGTAATAATATAAAAAATGAATTAGTCCTTAAATCTTATTCGCCAATAGTTGAACTTTTCCCAGAATCATATCGACCTAAAAATAAATATCAAAAAGAAAAATGGTTAGAATGCATTGATAAACTTGATCGCTTAGATGGATATTCTCCAAGAAAGGTTTATTACATAGTTAAAAAAGCTAGGCAAGATGAATTTTGGAAATCTAATTTTTATTCTCTTTTAAAACTAAGACAAAATAATAAGCAAGGCGTTAAATTTATCGACATATTTTTTGAAAAATTTGCTGCTGAATTAAAAGGTTTGGAATTATGAAAATATCAAAAGCAAAAGCAAATGAAGCGGAAGTTTGCAGAAGATTTAACAAGATTGGAGCATTTAATTTAATTGAAGATGATTTTTCTCCATATGATTTAGAAGGATATATCAATTCAAAAAAGTATTTAATAGAAGTAAAGTTTAGAACTAAACTTTGGTTTGAGTGGGTAATTGAAACTCGTAAAATTAATACTTTGATCAGATTAGCAAAAGAACAACAAGCAGTTCCCATATTGGTAATCTCGGTTGGCGATAAGCACTTTATTTATGATGCTTATGAAATACAAAAACAACCGATCATTAATAAAACAATGAATTATCAAACTGCCGAAGAATTTGAAAAAAGTGGAGTTAAAAAGTTAAAAAAAGTTTACAAATTTCCATTTTTTTTATATTTTCGATTATTATAAAAACAAAAACATATGATAGACTTACAAGAATTTTATGATATAGGCATCCAGCCTAAAGCTAATATTATTGAACAAAAACTTTTATGTCCAAAATGTTCCGAATCTAGAAAAAAGAAAAATGATAAACCACTTTCAGTAAATATTGAAGAAGGCTTTTATAATTGTCATCATTGCGGTTGGTCTGGGAATGTGAAATTAAAAACAAAAGCTAAAGAATATTCAAAGCCAGTTGAAGTAAAAAGCGAATTATCTGCTAGATTGATTTCATATTTTGCAAAGCGTGGAATTTCAGAAGCAACTTTAGTAAATTGGAAGATAGGCGAAACAAAAGAATGGTTTCCACAGATAAACAAAAAAAGAAATGCCATTAATTTTAAATATTATCGAGATGGCGAATTAATAAATATTAAATATAGAGATGCTGAAAAGAATTTTAAATTGGTTAGCGGTGCTGAACTTATTTTTTATGGTATTGATAATATCAAAGAAATGGATAAAGTTTATATCGTTGAAGGCGAAATGGATGCACTATCGCTTAATGAAGCTGGTATTTATTCCGTTTGTTCCGTTCCAAATGGAGCATCAAAAGGAAATCAACGTCTTGAATATCTCGATAACTGCTGGGAATATTTTAAAGACAAAAAAGAAATAGTTCTTTGCACAGATAATGATGCTGCTGGATTATCGCTTCGTAAGGAATTAGCCAGACGCTTTGGACAATATAGATGTAAGTATGTTGATTTTGGCGAATTTAAAGATGCTAATGATGTTTTAATAGATAAAGGAGCAGAAGTTCTAAGAACATTTCTAAAAGAAGCTAAGAATTTTCCATTAGAAGGTATTTTAAATATTGATAATATCTGGGAATCTGTTTTGAACTATAATGAAAATGGTATTAAAAATTATTCTGTTGGATTAGGAGATTCTGACGAATATTTTAAAATGGCTTTAGGAGAATGGTCAGTAGTAACTGGTATTCCTAATTCTGGTAAATCTGATGTAATTGATCAGCTTTGTTGTAATTTAGCAATTAAGCACGATTTTAGAGTAGGAATGTTTGCTCCAGAATCATTTCCCTATGAAGGACATATTAAACGAATAGCTAACAAGTTAAACCACAAAAACTGCGATACTGAAACGCTAAATCAAACAAAAGACTTTATTGAATCGCATTTTTATTTTGTAAAAATAGATTTAGAAAATTTAACCCTAAAATCAATTCTTGACCATTTTAAAGATTTAGTTTTTCAAAAAGGAATTAATGTATGCGTGATAGATCCTTGGAATATGCTTGACCATAGTAGTCAAAAAGACCATTCTTATATTGGGCGAATATTAAGCGAAATAACGCAATTTTGCCAACAAACAAATACCCATCTTTTTTTAATAGCACATCCTAGAAAAATGGAAGCTGAAAATGGAGTTTATAAAGTGCCAACGCCTTATGATATATCTGGAAGTAGTGATTTCTTCAATAAGGCTTACAACTGCTTAACAGTTTATAGAAGTCTAGGAGAACGGACTAAATATGGTTCTGATGCAGTTAAAATTTATGTGCAGAAAGTAAAGCGTAAAGAAAATGGTTCACAAGGAGAATTTACAATAGCTCCAGATTTTAATAATGGTGGTGCTTATTATGAAATAGATGCAAATAAACAAAGATTTAAAGTAGTAACGGATGATGTTCCATTTTAATTATGACAAAGAAATTAGTAGAAGATTGGACAACAGAAAGACGTAATCTTATAACTGGTTACGTTTATGTTGATAGGAAAACTTTAAGTTTTCAAAAGGATTCTGATTTAAAGAAATATTATGAAATCGAAACTTACTTAAAAATTTAATCGATATATTTGTTGAATGTTTGAGATTTATATAGCAAAATTAAACGGACTATTGCTTGGATTCAACTACACAAATGAAGATTTAGAGCAAATAGAAACAATAGATGGCGAATTAAGACATACTGTTCAAGTCGCTTTATTAGTTATAATAATCAACATCAACTGGTACACTAAAATTTAGACAAACAATGAAAGAATTAGTGAATATTGCTTCGATAAAAGAAAACGAAGAAAATCCTCGTTATATTCGTGATCCAAAATTTAAAAAACTTGTAAAATCAATTAAAGAGTTCCCAGAGATGCTCGAGAAAAGACCTATTGTTGTAGATGAAAATATGGTTGTTCTTGGTGGTAATATGAGACTACAAGCTAGTAAAGCTGCTGGATTATTTGAAGTTTGGATTGATAAAGCTATTGGCTGGAGTGAACAACAAAAGCGTGAATTTATTATTAAAGATAATGTTGGTTTTGGGGAATGGGATTGGGATATATTAGCGAATGATTGGGATAGTAATCAGCTTATAGAATGGGGAATGGATTTACCAGAATTTGAAACAGATGATTTAAATGAAGTTGATAATAAAGATATTTCTGATGATATTGATTCTTTATTTAGAATCGAAATAGAATTAGAAAATGAAAACGAACAAGAAAAAATGTATAATAAATTAATTAGCGAAGGATATAAATGCCGAATTTTGACATTATAAGAGAATCTAAACCAGAAAAAACATTCAGAGTAGCTTCTGTTATTGGTAAATTTGACCTTGAATCTGAACATATTGTAGAACATTTTCAAGGTAATATTGATATGCCAAAAAATTGGAAAATTGGTTTAATTGTAGGATCATCTGGAACTGGAAAAACTACAATAGCTAAAGAATTATTTCCAGATTCATATATTACAGATTTTAAATATGAAAAACAATCTATTCTGGATGATATGCCAGAAGATAAATCAATCGAAGAAATAACAAGAACATTTAATAGTGTTGGATTTTCATCTCCCCCAAGTTGGTTAAAGCCTTATTCAGCATTATCTAATGGTCAAAAAATTAGAGTTGATCTTGCTAAAGCATTATTATAAGATAATAAATTAACTGTATTTGATGAATTTACTTCTGTTGTTGATCGTAATGTAGCTCAAATTGGTTCTTTTGCTATTCAAAAAGCTATAAGAAAATCTGATAAACAATTTATAGCTGTTACTTGTCATTTCGATGTTGAAGATTGGCTGTTGCCAGATTGGGTATTTAATACTGATTCTATGACCTTTCAATCTTTTGAAGGGCAAAAAAAAAATAGACCAGAAATTAAATTCGAAGTATTCAAAACACCAGATAAAACAGTATGGAAAGTATTTGCTAAACATCACTATTTAAGTCATTCTCATAATAACGCTGCTAATGTTTATTTGGCTTTTATAAATGATAAATTAGCTGGTTTTTTATCTGTGCTTCATTTTCCACATCCAAAAGCTAAAAATTTGAAAAAAGTACATAGATTAGTTATTTTACCAGATTATCAAGGAGCTGGTTTTGGAATTAAATTTTTAGAATTTATTGGCGATTTATATAAAAAAGAAAAATATAGATATACAATAGTTACTTCAGCTCCATCTTTAATTTATGCATTAAAAAAATCTCAAAAATGGAAATGTACTAGATTTTCACGAGCTATTAATAAATCTAAATCAAGTACAATAGGAGGTTTTACTAAACACGGAGGTTATTCTGCTAATAGAATTACTGCTTCATTTGAATTAAAATAATTTTTTTATATTAAAAATATTTTTTATATTTGAGATATAAATCAAAAATTAATTATGAAAGCAATATTTGAATTTAAAGGCTATTTTTTAGAATATATGATTGATAATAAGTTGATCGGAACTACTTTGTTAGATAATCCAGATAGAGAAGAAATCGGATATTATAGTAGAATAGATAGCATAGCAGAAGAAAATATTGTTTTAGATAATAAAAAAGTAATTAAAAAAGGAACTAAATTCTTTACTAGAATTTATCCTTTATGTGGTAAAACAATTTAAAACAAAAACTATGAAAACTAATTATTCGATTTACAATTTAGAAACTCCATCTTTTAGACAAGCTAAAGGATTATCAAAATGTTGGATGGCTTACGCAAAACATTATTCAAATGATTATATTTTTGAAATTGGATATAATTCAAAATCTGGTATAATTTATATTGCTTTAGAAAATAATATTACTATTTGTTCAAAAGAAGGAAGAAATGTAAAATTCTTAGTAACTGATTTTGAAAATGGCGAAGAATATAAATTTAAAAATCATTTGAAAGCTGAAGAAAAATTAGAAGAATTATCAGAATTATATTCTTAAAAATAACAACGTTCTTTATATCGAAACAATTAATTATAAACTTTAAATTAAACATTGTTTTTGTTATTTTCTTTATTAGCACGAAGCGTAGTTTGGTTATTCTACGCTTTTTTTGTTTAATTTTGTCTTATGAACAAAACTGAACAACATAAAAAAGCAATTATAGAAGCTCTTGAGCAATCTCTAGGTGTTGTTACTACTGCTTGTAAAAAAGTTGGGATTGGTAGAACTATCTTTTATGAATGGATGAAGAAAGATAAAGAGTTTGCAAAAGCAGTTAAAGATATTGAAAATATAGCTTTAGACTTTGCTGAATCTCAACTACATCAACAAATCAAAGGAGGCAATACTTCAGCGACTATATTTTATTTAAAAACAAAAGGCAAACAAAGAGGATATGTAGAAAAGCAAATCATTGAACACGATGGAGGCATAGAATCTACAGTTATTGAATGGAAACCAGCAGAAAGCGAAAAATAGAACAGAGGTGTAATCGCCAATTTTACGATCTTAAAAATTCTGATAAGCGTTTCAGAGTGCATCAAGGAGGAACTCGTAGTGGTAAAACTTGGGCAGCTTGTCAATATATCGCTTATCTTTTAACGCATACTAAAGAACCACTTGTAATTTCTATTATTAGAAAAACGCTTCCAGCATTAAAAGGATCAGTTCAAAGAGATTTAATTACGATTCTTGAACAAACTGGAATATATTATCTGGGCGAACATAATAAATCCGAAAATACTTTTAAATATCTAAATCATATAATTGAGTTTCTTTCGGTGGATGAACCCCAGAAAATTAGAGGGAGACGTCGATCAATAGCTTATCTTAATGAAGCGAATGAATTAAATATTGAAGACTTCCGTCAGATCAATATGAGAACTACGGATTACATCATTATGGACTTTAATCCATCTGATCCAATTCATTGGATTTATGATGATATAATTCCTCGTGATGATTGCGATACTTGGATTACAACTTATAAAGACAATAAATTCCTTCCACAAGAACTTGTATTTGAGATTGAAAGAATGCGAGAACGTGATCCAGATTATTGGCGAGTTTATGGAGAAGGACAAAAAGCAGTATTTTCAGCAAGACAAATATTTAGTAATTGGATATTTATTCCACATAGCGAGTTTCCAGAATTTGATGAAACTGTTTTAGGTCTGGATTTTGGATTTTCTAATGATGAACTAGCGATTGTGGAAATTGCTAAAGTGAATGATAAAATCTATGTTCACGAATTATGCTATAAAAAAGGAATGACAAACCAAGACATCGCCAACTTTTTAAAAGATAAAGGCTATGATGAAACTTTAGTTTACGCTGATTCAGCAGAACCTAAATCAATAGAAGAATTAAAAAGATTAGGAATCTGGATAAAACCAGCAATTAAAGGACAAGGTTCTATCAATGCTGGAATTTCATTAATTAAGGAATTTGATATAATAGCTTCCATAGAATCTAAAAATCTACATAAAGAATACCAGAGCTATTATTGGACTGAATTAAAAGATGGAACTATCATTAATAAGCCTATTGATCGTTTCAATCACTTGATGGATGCTTTTCGATATTCTGTTTATAGTCAGTATTCAAAACGAAACGATTTCTTCGTAATATAATATAAAACTATATTTTCGTATTTTTACAAAAAATTTTATAAATGGCATCATTCTTCGATAGATTTAAAAGCAGACTCAATAAAAACGCACAACAGTCAGCACAAGAATATAATAGAGCAATTTATAACTGGTTAGGTCAATCGGTTATCTGGAACAATGAATCAGATGATACTTATATCAAGCAAGGTTATCAAAAAAATGCTACTATATATTCTATCATTAACTTGATCACAAACGCTGCTACAACCATTCCTTTTCAAGTATATGAAAAAGTAAATGAAAATAATTTAAAGCGTTATAAATCAGCTTCATCTGGATTATTATCTGGAGATTCATTATTAAAGGCGAATCTATTAAAGAAAAGAGCATTAGTTGAATTAGATGGACATCCGCTTCACGAATTATTAGAACAACCAAATTCTACTCAATCATATGCTTCGTGGATTAAAGAATTAATTGCTTTCAGAAAACTAACTGGTAATGGTTATATCTATGGTATAGCTCCAGAATCTGGTGCTAACGCTGGTAAATATAGAGAACTGTATATTATGCCATCTCAAATAATGGAAATCGTTAGCGGTGGATTAATGCAGCCAGTTAAAGAATATCAAATCGAATATAATGGAAATTACAAGATTCCAGCTGAATTTATTTGTCATATTAAAGATTTTAATCCTTATGTAGATGGAACTGGATCTCATATGTACGGACAATCACCGTTACAAGCTGGATTAAGAACATTAACCACAAATAATGAAGCGACTGAAACTGGAGTTAAATATCTTCAAAATCAAACTGCTCGTGGAATCTTAATGTCTGAAGAAGGTGATATTAACGAAGTTCAAGCTCAACAATTAAAAGATAAATTTAGAAAGCAACATCAAGGATCTGGTAACGCTGGAGATGTTTTAATTACGCCTAAGAAATTAAGCTGGGTAAATTTTGGTTTATCTGCTTCTGATTTATCATTAATCGAGCAATACAATGCTTCTGTGAAAGATTTATGTAATGTTTATGGCGTACCAGTTCAATTATTAAATAATACTGATTCTTCTACTTACAACAATATGAAAGAAGCTAAGAAAGCACTTTATCAGAATGTTGTAATTCCAGAACTTCTTAAAATTAGAGATGAACTTAACAGATGGTTAGTTCCACAATTTGGAGATAATTTATTTATTGATTTTGATTTTTCAGCAGTTCCAGAACTTCAAGAAGAAACCGATAAAGTTGTTGATCAGCTAACAAAAGCGTGGTGGATTACTCCAAATGAAAAGCGTGATGCGATGTCTTACGGAATGGATGAAGAAAATGAAGCGATGAATGACTACTACGTTCCAGCTAATTTAATTGCATTAGGTCAATCTGATATTCAAGATTTACCAATTCTTCCAGCAGTTGAACCAATTAAAGAAGAAACTCAAAAGAAAGATGATAATAAATTAAATACAAAGATTGCTACTTATAATCTAAATGGAGAAGAATAATGCCATTACCAAAACCACAAAAAGGAGAAGAACGCAACGAGTTTATTACGAGATGTGTTACACAACCAGAGATTACATCGGAGTTCGACACGCAATCTCAACGACTAGCGGTTTGTCAATCACTTTGGGAAGGTAAAGAAGATAAAGCTCAAAATTCTTTCAATCTTAAATATATTGCAGAATATGATCGCCAGAGAATAATTGCTGAAAGAAGAAATATTAATAGTTTAAAAAACTTCTACTTCAATGAATATAATAAAGCGATTAATATTGTGATTAATGGCGGAAGCGTAAACAATAATCAAATATTTCAAGAAGCAAGTTTGATGCTTATGCTAATTGAAATGTATAAAGATATTGGATTACATTTCGCTAAATGGTATTTAAGGTATTTTGAAAGAAATATTAAGAAACAAACTGATTTACAATTTTGGTCTGAAAAATGGATTGAAGATTTTAGAAACTATGGTTATCAATATGCTGCCAGAAATATTAAATTAATTCAAGGAACTGCTTTAGATACTTTTAAAAGAATTGTGAGGCGTTTATTTTCTGATCCAGAGTTTGCACAAATGGGAACTGGAGAAATGGGTAGAGTGCTGAGAAATAAATTTAAACAGATAAGTAAATATCAAGCAGAAAGAATAGTTAGAACTGAAACTACAACAGTATCTAATTACGCCACTTATAAATCAGCTTTAACTATGTATGATGAAAATCAAATGGACAAGCGATGGATAACTTCTTTAGATGGGAGAGAAAGAGCTTGGCATAGAGAAGCAAACAATCAACAAGTGGATGCTAAAGCTAAGTTTGAAGTAGGTGGAGAATTATTAGATCGTGCTGGATTAGGTTCTGGAAAGAACAGAATAAATTGTCGATGTGCGGTTGTTTATGTTCCAAAGAATAATCTTCTCGATTGATTAGAAAAAAAATCACTAATTTTGAAAAAAATAAAATAATATGGAGTTTTTATATAAAGCAGCACCATTAACAGAGTTACAAGATATAGATGAAAAGAATGGTATCGTTAAAGGATACGGATCTTATTTTGATAATAAGGATTCTGACTATGATGTAATTCGTAAAGGTGCTTATCAAAAAACAATCAAAGAAAATGGCGATAGAGTTAAATATCTTTATCAGCACGATATGATGCAGCCAATCGGTAAAATGAATGAGCTTTATGAAGATTCTAAAGGATTGGTTTTTGTTGCTGAAATTCCTAAGACTCAATTAGGAAAAGATGTAGTTGAATTAATGAAGGCTGGAGTTATTACTGAAAATTCCGTTGGTATTTTACCAATCCAAAAAGAACAAAAAGATGGCTTTAGAGAAATCAGAGAAGTTAAACTTTTTGAAATTAGTGCGGTTACTTTAGCTGCTAACGATCAAGCGAAGATTCTTGATGTTAAAGGCGAAGTAAACATAGAAAAATTATATAAGCGTTTCGATAATCTCGCTAAATTAATTCGTAAAGGAGAAATATCAGATGAGATGGGTTACGCTATTGAAGCTGAAATCTTAAAACTGAAATCATTGTTTATTAATGCCACAAAGCCAACTGATGAGGTTACTTTGCCGACTCAAAAGCAAGATGAAAGTTTTGATGTTTATAAATATTTGTTAAATAATTTAAAATAACTTCAAATGAACGAAGATGTTAAAAAACAACTTGATCAGTTAGGAGATTTAATCGATTCTAAGATTGAAAAAGCTAATGCTCAAGTTATGCAAAACGCTGAAGGTAAATTGGATTCTACCTTAAAAAGCGAAATCGAAAACCTTTCTAAGCAATTTACTGAAAGAGTAGATGCTATTGAAATGGCGAATAAAAAGAACTTTGAAGCTGCAAAAGCTAATAAGTCTTTCAAAGGACAATTCCTTGATATTTTAAGAGAAGGTGGACTTGAGTCTATGATTAAAGGAAACTCAAGATCTGCTCAATTCGAAATCAAAGCTGATATGACTGTTGGTGCTGATTTTACTGGAGAAGTAATCGCTGCTGATAGAGTTTCTGGAATCAAATACGATCCAGCACGTGCTATCCATATGAGAAGCATTCTTCCTAACGCTACAACTTCTTCTGACGTAGTTCGCTACATCAAAGAAAGTGGATATGCTGATGGAACTGCTGCTAAAGCTGAAGGTGCTACTTTAGGACAATCTGATTTTGATTTGACTGCATCTGATGCTAACGTAAGAAAAATCGGAGCTTACTTTAGAGTAAGTGAAGAAATGTTGGCTGATGCTCCAGCAATCGCTTCTTACATCTCTACTAGAGCTGCTGAGAAATTAATGGCTGAAGAAGATTCTCAAATTTTAAATGGTAACGGAACTGCTCCAAACCTTTCTGGTATTATCACAGATTCTGCTGATTTTGATACTACTTCTGGTGGTGCTTTCTATCAGTCTGTTGAATCAGCTAATGAGTTCGACGTATTAGTTGCTGCTCTTAACCAATTAGCGTTAAACGAGTATCAAGCTAATTACATCGTTCTTCATCCATCTGATTTCCACAAAATCTTATTATTGAAAGATACTCAAAACAATTACCTTAAAGACCAAGTTTACGCTGGACTTCAGCCAAACTTTATGGGAGTGCCAGTTATCGTAAATACTGCGATTACTACTGGAACTTTCTTAGCTGGTAATTTCTCAATGGGTACTCAATTATGGACTCGTGATAACTTATCTGTTGAGTTCTACAGAGAAGATGGAACAAATGTTCGTGATGGATTTGTAACTGCGGTAGTAAAAGAAAGAATTGCTCTTACTAATTACTTACCAAATGCATTCGTAAACGGATCATTCTCATCTGCTAAGACTGCTTTAGAAACAGTATAGTAGCTGATTTATCTTAATAATTAAGGGAGGCGTAACTGCTTCCCTTTTTTTATGCCTTAAAAATAAATTAAAAATAATTTTGGTAATTGAAAATATATTTTTATATTTGAATATGATTTAAAAACTAACAATTATGACTTCATTAGAAAAATTACAGAAAACGCTTGATGAATTAAAAAGCAAATACGGAGATAAACCAATTGTAATGAGAATTACAATAGACAACGATAATAATGAAGAAGAAGATGACGCTTGTCCAATATGCGATAAGCCTAATTCTGGTGGCGTTCCTTGCAGTAGAGATTGTCATAAAGCAGATATGTTATGAAAAAGAAATACAAAAAATCAGACCGAATGATGCATTATTTCGTAATAATGATGCTTTTAATATGGAACTTAATACAACTAACTTATGCTTACTCTTTTTGAAACTCTTGACTTATTAATTGATGAAGCCAGTACTATGAAAAATTACTGGCGTAAAAACAAATTAGAATTTATTAAAGATGAAATTACCAAAAAAATCGATGTTACTTATGAAGAAGTTAAATAACCTTTTACTGAAATCTAGCTTTGCACTTGCTTTAGTCTTAGCCTTTTTAATTCCATTTATTATAATGGGAGTTGTTGATTCAATCCTTAAAGCAATATTCTTATGAATAGAAAAAAATTATCGATTATTCTGGCGATTATATTCGCTTTATGGTCAATAAGGATCGGAAACGAACAAGCTGGATTTATAGATGGAATAGTTATGTTATTAATCGCAACATCATTAGCAAATGAGTATAGAAAACTATAACGAGGAAAACAAGATAAAAAGCGATATAGATCTTTTTAATGAATTATGGAATGTAGTTCATAAACATCGAAACCAATTAAACGCAGCTGATTGTCTTTTTATAGGAGAACGCCTATTGGATATTCAGAAAAAAATAAATAAATTGCGTGATAATTATTGACTTGTAAACAGTTAATTAGTTAGTTTTTGTTTTTAAGGAGAAAGAGGGTAATTCAGTTTATCCTCTTTTTTTTATCTTTAGGTCGTGGAAAACTATAAACAACAGTCGTTATTTGGATACGCTGCTGAACTAAAGTTCATTATTTATTGTATGGAAAATGGTTGGTCAGTAAACAAGCCAACTGTTAATTATTCGCCATATGACTTCGTGGTTGATATAAATAATAGGCTTATAAAAATCCAAGTTAAAACCAGAACAATTCAAATAGAAGGAAACCACAGAAGAATCATTTATGGCAAAAAAAAATATAATCCTAAAGATTTTGAATATTATGCGGTTTATTTACACGAAATAGATAAATGGATTTTTTTACCTAATGATGGAACTTTATCAATGACATTTAACAATTTGACATTAAAAAAATTTTCTACCTTTGTATAGTTTTCATAGTAATTATTCTTTGATTAAGTTAAGGAGGAAAAGCCATCACAATCTTAGTGGTGGTTTTTTTTTATCTTTGAAGAAAATAAATGAGTTATGAAATTTAAAATCATTGATCAAAAAACCGCAAAGCATTTAGGAAAAAATGTTGGAGACGTAGTTGAAGTTCCAGAATCTCAAAGCAAGAAATGGATTGCTTATGGATTAGGCGAAGAAGTTTCTAAAAAAGAAAGCAAAGAAAAAAAAGAAACAAAGGAATTTAAAGTAGAAAAAGAAACAAAAGATGAGACAAATCAAGATTAATTCAACTACTGGTTCTGAAATAGTAACCACTAGCGAGTTTAAAACTTACGCCAAAATAGATACTGATGCTGATGATACTCTAATTGGTAACATATTAGTTCAATCTCGTATCTGGTGTGAGAATTTTATTTCTCGTGATATTGTTGCAAAAAACAGAACTTACTGGATGGATGAAACTAATGGAATTTTTGATTTACCATTTGGCCCAGTCGCTTCTATTTCCAGCATTACAATTAATGGATCAGCTACAACTGATTATGAAATTACTGGATTAGATAATGAAACTATTGAATTAGATGGCGGATTATCTGAAAAAGTGAAAGTGGTTTACATTACAACTGGAATGGATGATAATTTGCTTCAACAAGCAGTTCTTCAATTTGCCACCAGCTTATATGAAAATAGAGTTGATTATATTGAAAATGGCGTCAAAGAAATTCCAACTAATGTTAAACAGATTTTAGCATCTTATAAATCTATGTTTGTATGAATGTTGGAAAACTAAATAAAAGAATTAAGGTTTATAACTTCACTAAGACTTCTGATGGATATGGTGGTTTTACTGAAGGTTATTCTTATGATTCTGATTATTGGGCGAAAATCATTTATAAAGATAGTTCAATTCAAAGCAATTTTGATGATCGCCAGAACATTCAAGATGTAGATATTATTGTAAGAAAAAATGCTATTTCTGGACTCAATTATGAAACGCTTATTTCTATTGATGCTGGATCTACTAAAAGCAGAATTTCATCTATCGTGGAATTTGATTTAGATAACTATATCAAAATAACTATTCAAAGAGAATTATAATGGGCAGAGTTAAAGGTTTTAAATTAGATATGAGTATTAGCCAATCAGATTTCAATTTGTTAAATAAAAAACTTAACAAATTAAAAAGAGAATCTAAGACTGGACTTGATTTAGCCTTGAGAGATACTGCTAAAAAAATGGAGGAAATAGCAAAAAGTAGAGTAGTTGTTGATACTGGTAAATTAAAACAATCTATAAGTTCATCTTCAGTTTCTGGAGGATATGAATTTACTGCTACTAAAAAATATGCTCCTTATATTGAATTTGGAACTGGAGGATTAGTTGATGTGGAAGATGCTGCTAAATTAGGAGTTCCTCCATCTTTAATAAAACAAATATTTCAAGGAAAAAGAAAACACAATATGCATCCACAACCATTTTTTTATAGTTCAGCTAGAATGGCGTTCCAGATGCTTAAAACAAAATTAGAAACTGATTATAAAAGATTTGTTCGATGAATGAACCAATGCACCATATTAGAAAAGCGATTATAAGTCGTTTAAACGGATCTGTTACTCATAATGGTAGTAATGTACCAGTTTACAATAAAATACCAAGAGACGCTTCCTATCCTCTTATTAGAGTATATTCTGTGCAAACTAATGAGATTGATCAGAATGATTCAAGTTATAATCACGAGGTTTTAACAAGAGTTGAGGTTGTAACTAAATTTGATACTAATGCTGGTGGAGAGTTAATCGCCAATCAATTAATTTCAGAATGCTTAAATTTGTTGCGTACACGAACCGCTGGTTATTTAGATTTATCTGCTGATGGTTTTAATGTATATCGAATTACAAACGAGGGAATTTCATATTTGAACGATGATTTAGCAAGTTCAAGCTATTATCGAGCTATTATGGATTTAAACGTAAGAGTAACTGAAATATAAAAAAAAATGACTTTAGACGATAAAATAGGTTTTGTAAGCGGATTTACTTTAACTACTGTAACTTCAATCTCAATGGTAGGTTTATATCAAGCTGCTTTAGTCGGTTTAGTTGGTGGATTCTGTGGTTTATTAGGAAAACAATTATTTTATTATACAAGAAATAAATTGCGTTCAGCAAAATTTAGAGTAACTATAATTCAGTTATTAGATAAAATAGCAGCCAAGATCGGTGTGCTGAAAAGATGGTGGTAAATTAAAAAACTTCTTATAATGAATAATAAAATAGTTTATTTAGCTGGAACATTATTGCTTGCAGTAGCTGGTTGGCTGATCAGTACTGTTTATGCAATTCAAGTAGATACTGCTATTATCAAAGAAAGAATAGAAAAGGTATATGCAGAAAACTGTCCATACTGTATTCACGCTGCTCATTCAAGCATACAAGAACATCCATTGTTAAAACCAACAATTAAAGCTGCTCACAAGCATATAGGCGAAGAAATAGTAGAAGTAAACGAATAGGAGATGACTACTCCAAAGCTAACAGATGATTCTGCTTTATCCATTAATATTAAATGGCTTATTCAGATAGTCGCTTTAGTTGGATCAGCAGTTTATATGTATTTGCAACTTGAAAATAGAGTTAAAGAAGTAGAAGATGAAGTTAGCGGTTTAAGATATAATCAAAACACATACGTTTTTCCAGATATTAGAGTTCTAGAAGGAGAAGTTCTAAACTTTAAGTTAGAAAAAGAAAGAGTAAGAAAAGATATAGCAAGGATAAATGAAAAAATTAACGAATTGGATTAACAAACATAACGAAGATGGAGGTCTTTATTACGGTATCTTAATTGGTGCTATTGCTTGGATTGTATTTTTTGCAGTTAGCTGGATATTCACATACCTATTTAAATGAGAGAAATAACTGAAATTATAGTGCATTGTTCAGATACTCCAGCAGGTAGACATACTACTGTGGAAGAAATCAGAGAATGGCATTTACAAAGAGGATGGTCTGATATAGGTTACCATTTTATAATTGGATTGAAAGGCGAATGTTGGGAAGGTAGAGAAATAGAAAAAGTTGGTGCTCATACTAAAGGTATGAATAAATCAAGCATTGGTGTTTGTTATATTGGCGGTAAAGATAATATTGATACTAGAACAGAAGAACAAGAAGAAGCATTGGTAGATCTTTTAGTTTATTTGAAAACAGAATATCCAAAAGTTAAGATTTACGGTCATCGTGATTTTTCTGAAAAGTATTGTCCATCGTTTGATGCTACAAAAGAATACGAGAATATTAGTAATATGTGGGAATAATATGAAAGACAAAAAACCATTTAGCGAAACTGGAATTGGTAAAATACTACAAGGAGCAAAGGGTATATTGCCAGATAAAGGTGTATTAGGCGTTCTAAAGAACTTAATAGACACAGATGATACTTTGTCTGCTGAAGAAAAGAAAGAAGCACAAGAACATTTAAAATCGCTTTATGAAATAGAAGTAGCTGATCGAGATTCTGCCAGAGATCGAGAAGCGAGAATTAAAGAAGCAAATGGAAATGATTATATGATGACAATAACTGGAATTATAGGTCTTTTAGTTTTTATGTTCGTTGCTTATGTTATTGTTTATATGCCAGAAGTAGCAGAATCTAATTCTTTTATGAGATTTGAAGGAATGATTGAAGGCGTAATCATTGGAAACATTTTCGCCTATTACTACGGAACATCTTCTAAGAAATAAAACCTAATCTTAAATTCATTAAATTTGTACAAAATCATTTTTAATGGGATTAGATTTATTCAACAAGCAAGTACTAGATACTTATGACGCTATAATAAAAGTTGGCGATAACAATACGCTAACTGGAACTCCTAAATTATTATCTGATGGTAGAGGAAACGATACTCCAATATATTTGGGTACTTCTTCTATGGGAATTAATATTACTCCATCTAGTGGTATTGCTTTCCAAGTTAATGGTGGTTCAAAATTCACAAATATAACAGTTACTGGTCAAGTTACTGATGGACTTGTGATTAATGGAGAAACGCTTACAACAACTTTACAACTTAGCGGAGGAACTGGCGATCAAGGTACGATGTCTTGGGATACAGACGAGAACACAGTAGCATTAATACAAAATGGTACTACTATCCATTTAGGTCAAGATACAGTTTACCACGTCAAAAACCAAACTGGTTCTACTA
>JAYPDR010000007.1:0-26839 GCA_038125345.1 Marinoscillum sp.
AATTTTTTCCTAGTATTTCCCAAGAATTACCTCTATCAGTTGAAATATAAACTCATCTATACATTCCAGCATATAAAATATTTTCATAATTTATATCTTCAATTATGATGTTTACTGGTTCATTTGGTAAGTTAGATTTTATTTTTTTCCACTTTTCTCCATAATTTTCTGAAACATATATATAATTATTTAAATCATCATAGTTAATACCAGTCATACTCATATACACTCTTTCCTTATGAAAGTTAGATGGATAAATATTTCTTATATATCCATCTGCTATGTTCTTAGAATTTTCTTTCCAAGTAACTCCATCGTTTTTAGAAGTCCAAAATAATCCTTTATCACTCCCATAATATAATAAACCTTTGACCAAATTAGATTCAGCTATAGATCCTGCAGAAAAAGATTTTTTACTTGGGTAATATTTTTTTTTGGTGAGGTTATTACTAATTAATTTCCATGTATCACCATTATTAGTAGATTTAAAAACATAATTTCCTGCATGATATAAAGTGTTTGAATCATGATTTGAAATAAAATATGGAGTTATAAAATTATAGTTTAATGTATCATTAATATTTTTTGGAAGAGAAGGTTTTATAGAAATTGATTTTCCATTCAACATATTTTTTCTTCTTATAGCACCATTTTGCATACTAAAATAAACTGTATTGTTATTTTTAGGATCAACCCTTGTAACACACCCATCACCACCGTCCCAGGCATCAATCCAGAGATATTTCCAAGGATCATTAAATTCATTTTTCCATTCTATTGAAGGTCCTAATACTGTCGAATTATCTTGAGTTCCACCATAAATGGTGTAAGGATTTTTATTATCTAGTTCAATATCATAAAATTCCCCAGTAGGTATATTATTGTAATGCATCCATGAATTCCCTTTGTCATAACTCACAAAAAGACCACCATCATTACCTAAAGCAATATGATTTGTATTTAGAGGGTTAATCCATAATTCACAATGATCTAGATGAAGACCTTTTGCTTGACTAGGATTAATTCTCTTAACTTCTCCCTCTAAATTTTTAAAGTTTTTACCTCCATCATTACTAATTGCAGTTCTCACACCTAATGCATATATCTCATCATCATCTAATGGACTTACATAAATATCTGCAAAATACCATCCTATTCCAGGAAAAATTAAAAGTTCATTCTGATGTGTCCTCTCCCAACTTTCTCCGCCATTCAATGATTTATAAACTTCTGCAGCAAAATTTTTTTCTTTAGAAAGATTATCAATAAGGGCATAAACTTTATTTGGGTTTTGATAAGATACTGCTAATCCAATTCTTCCCATTTTTTCACCGTAAGGCAACCCACTAATCATTTTTTTCCATGTATTACCATTATCATCACTTCTGTAAATTCCGCTACTTATACCACTGATTCCTGGAAAATTTTCCCACATTGAAGCATAGATTATATTTGGGTTTGATGGTGATATAACAATATCATTTGAACCTGTTTTATCATTAATAAATAAGACTCTTTTCCATGTTTTCCCTCCATCTAAGGTCCTATAAATTCCTCTATTTGAATTTTTACTCCAGAAGTGCCCTAATACACTAACATATACAATATCAGGATTATTTGGATGTATTACAATTTCACCAATATGCCATGAGTCACTCAATCCTAAATGTTCCCATGAATCTCCACCATCTGAAGATTTATATACACCAGTCCCAGGCATGGTAAAATTTCTTGCTTTCTTTAAGCTTTCACCTGTTCCAACATAAATTATATTTCTGTCTGATGGCGAGATTGCAAAATCGCCAATACCAATTGCATGAACATCGTTGAAAATAGGCTTCCAAGATATTCCATTGTTAATTGTTTTCCATAAATTCCCTGATCCAAATGCAACATACATGACACCAGGATTTTTTTCGTCTATTTGCACAGCCTCAACTCTAGCTGAATTAACAACTGGCCCTAAGCTAATCCAGTCTAAATTATATTTTGTTTTATCTTTTAATTTCTTGTATTCATTATAAGATTCTATAAGTGGTGATATTTTATCTTGCCCATAAGAAATTGAAATTATGAAAAATAATAATGTAAGTAAAGAATATTTCATATTATAAGATAACAATTTTCAAATAATTTAAACTCATTGTTGATTTTTCAATAACATTTTCTAGTTTTGCGCGTTCCTTAAAACTAAGATTGGCTAGCTCAGTTGGTAGAGCATCTCCCTTTTAAGGAGAGGGTCCTGGGTTCGAATCCCAGGCCAATCACATATTTTGATTAAGAAGAATACACCCACCTATAATTGCAGCAGTTTCTGTTCTAAGAATCTGATTTGATAATGAAATTTTTATATACCCATTATCTCCTATAAGTTTTTTTTCTTGATCAGTAAAATCACCCTCTGGTCCGATTAGCATGGTGGCTTTCTTTCTAGATGAATTTATTGTTAATTTTCTTCTTGTATTAATTTCTGCTAAGAGTTTTATGTCTGATGAATCATTAGTTTTAAGAAATACACTTAAAGGAGTTAATTTATTAATTTTTGGTAAAAAAAGAGAGTTACATTGTTTAATAGCTGAGATACTTTTTTTGTAAAGTCTTTGCAGGTTTATTTTATTTCTTTCACAATTATTTGAATGAATTAAGCTAATCTCATCAATACCTATTTCAGTAAGCTTTTCAATCATCCATTCTAATCTACTCTGACTCTTTATAATAGATACTCCTATGTGATTATAAGAATTTTTTTTTTCTGATCTTAATTTTTCTAATTCCTCTAAATCACAAGAGTTTTTATTAATATTAGAAATTGTAGCTTTAAAAAGATTACCTATTCCATCAGTAAAAAAAATTTTATCTTTTACTTTTTTCCTTAGGACGTTAACACAATGATTAAATTCTTCTCCTTCTAGTTTTTGACTTTCAGAATTTGATATGTAAAATAATTGCAATTTCTCTATATTTAATTATAATTTAATGTAAACCTAACAACTCAAATACAGTGATGAAACTTTTAAATATATTAATTCTCGTTTTATTAACTAATATCTCATTTTCTCAGAAAAAAAAGAAAAATAATATCTATCCTAGTAGTACTAATTCAATTGAAAGAATAGAGGGATATAAAAATAGGATTTCTCTAACTGAAAATTCCATAATAAAGAATATTCATTTTAGAAATATTGGACCAACTGTTATGAGCGGAAGAGTAGTTGATTTAGATGTTAATCCTAATGATCCTTCTCATTTTTATGTTGCTTATGCCTCTGGTGGTTTATGGGAAACAAAAAATCATGGAAATTCCTTTTCTCCTTTATTTGATAATCAAATGGTTATGACTATAGGTGATATAAAGGTGGATTGGGAAAATAATATTATATATGTTGGCACTGGAGAAAATAACTCTAGTAGGTCTTCTTATTCAGGTAATGGAATATATATGTCAAATAACAATGGTAAAACATGGAAAAACTTAGGTTTACATGAGTCTCATCATATTGGTAGAATTATTTTGCATCCCACAAATCCTAATACTATTTGGATTGCTTCACTTGGTCATCTCTATTCTCCTAGTGAAGAAAGAGGTATATATAAATCAGTTGATGGAGGCCAAACATGGAGTAATAAACTTTATATAAATGAATTTACTGGGGCAATAGATCTTATTATAGATAATTCTAATCCTGATATTTTATATGCTTCTATGTGGGAAAAAGATAGAAAAGCTTGGAATTTTTCAGGCTCTGGGTTAGGTTCTGGAATTTTCAAATCAGTAGATTCGGGAGAAACATGGATTGAAGTTTCTGGGGGAGAAAGTGGATTTCCTGACTCTGAAGGAACTGGTAGAATAGGTCTTGATATTTCGGTTTCTAATCCAAATATAATTTACGCAATCTTAGATAACCAGGACAGACTGGAGTCAGACGATAATAAAACTGATAATGAAAATACTTTAAGTAAAGATGACTTAAGATCAATATCAGTGTCTGATTTTTTAAATATTTCAAATGTTAAACTTGGAGAGTTTTTAAGGTCAAATAGATTTCCTAACTCTTATAATTCAGAAGTTATAAAATCAATGATATCAAAAGGAGAAATTGAGCCAATTTCATTAGTTGAATATTTAGAAGATTCTAATTCTCAATTATTTGAAACACCTGTCATTGGTGCTGAGGTTTATAAATCTGAAGATTTTGGAACAACATGGAAAAAGGTTAATAAAGATGATTTAAGTTATCTTTTTTATTCCTATGGATATTATTTTGGGGAAATTAGAGTTGACCCTCAATTTCCTAATAAAGTATATACAATGGGAGTGCCATTAATCAAATCCATTGATGGAGGAGTATCATGGTCATCAATTGATTTTGAGAATATGCACAGTGATCATCATGCACTATGGATAAATCCAAGTAAATCTGGACATTTAATAAATGGAAATGATGGTGGTGTTAATATTTCATATGACGATGGTAGTAATTGGATGAAACTCAATAGCCCATCTGTTGGACAATTTTATGATATAAATGTTGATATGAAAACTCCATATAATGTCTTTGGTGGATTTCAAGATAATGGAGTTTGGATGGGGCCTTCCAATTATCAGTCAAGTCTAAGATGGCATAGTTCAGGAAGTTATTCCTGGAAATCCATTTATGGAGGAGACGGGATGCAAACAGAAATTGATTATAGAGATAATGAGATAGTTTATACTGGGTCTCAATTTGGAAGTTATTCAAGATTAAATCTTAAAACAGGAGAGAGAAAGAGAATCACTCCTTCCCATAAGCTTGGGGAAAGACCTTACAGATGGAATTGGGAAACTCCTATTTATTTGTCAAGACACAATCAAGATATCCTATATATGGGATCAAATAAGTTTCATAGATCTTTAAATAGAGGAGATGATTTTGAAACAATGTCAGAAGATCTTACAAAAGGTGGAATTTCTGGTAATGTTAGTTATGGAACTCTTACAACTATTATTGAATCTGAAAAAAAATTTGGTTTGATTTATGTTGGTAGTGATGATGGTTTAGTTCATGTCTCAAGAGATGGTGGCTACTCATGGAAAAATATATCTAATAATTTACCTAAAGATATGTGGGTGAGTAGTATTTTCCCTTCCAAGTTTAGGGAGGGTAGAGTTTACTTATCACTTAACGGATACAGATGGGATAATTTTAGTCCTATGATTTATGTGTCAGAGGATTATGGATTAAACTGGAGTAAAATTGGACATGATCTACCTCTTGAGCCAGTAAATGTTATAGTAGAAGATAATAAGAATGAGAGTTTAATTTATGTTGGAACTGATCATGGTGTCTATGCTTCACTAAATTTTGGAAATAATTTTCATCCTTTTGTGGATGGATTACCTGGCGTTCCTGTCCATGATTTAGTAATTCATCCAAGAGAGAATGATCTTATTGTAGGAACTCATGGAAGATCAGTTTATATCGCTAATATTTCTTCTCTACAGAATCTTAATGATGAAATTCTCAATAAAAAATTACATATTTTTGAAATAGAAAACTTAAATTATTCTTCGAGATGGGGAACTCAAAGTTGGAATGGTAGAGTTATTGAACCATCAATAGACATAGTTCTGTATTCTAAGTTTGATTCTAAAATTAATTTAGTAATTAGTAAAGGAGATAATGAATTAATTAAAAAAAGTTTTTCTATAACTAAGGGATTAAACTTTATAAATAATAATCTTTTTATTGATTCTGAAAACAAATATTTAGATAAAGGTGAGTATACAGCAAAAATTGGTAACTTAGATTCTACATCTGAAACCAAATTCATAATTAAATAATATAAATATGATACTTATTTTCCTATCCTTAATTTTAATTAATCCTCAAAATACATTTAAGGGATTTAAAGAAAAAGAATCTGCTGAATATTATGCTTCAATTTTAGGATGTAAAGGTTCTTTTTCTAAATTAGAAGATGGATCAATTTATTTTTTTCCTTGTCAAAATAATTCAGAGTTAGAAAGAGTTTTGCAAGAAAGAGAAATTAGACCTAAGGTAACTGAAATATGGGATCCGGAACCAGAAATAGTTGTTCCAGGAGAGAGTTTCAGAGATGCACCTTCAGATGCGATTATTTTATTTGATGGATCTAATTTAGATGAGTGGTTACATAAGAATGGTGAACCAGCAAAGTGGGATGTAAAAGATGGCTATTTTACTGTCAAGCCTGGAACAGGAGATATTTTAACTAAAAAAAGTTTTGGTTCATGTCAATTGCATGTTGAATTTATGTCACCAAAAATAATTGATGGTGATGGTCAGGATAGAGGAAATAGTGGAGTGTATTTTATGGAAAGCTCGACCTCAGGAGATAATGGATATGAAATTCAAGTCCTTGATTCTTATAATAATAGGACCTATTCTAATGGCCAAGCAGGTAGTGTTTACAAGCAACATAGTCCTCTTGTTAATGCTTCAAAAAAGCCTGGTGAATGGCAGACTTATGATATTATATTTAAAGCTCCTACATTCAATGATAGAGGTGGTTTAGAGTCTCCAGCATATGTGACAGTTTTTCATAATGGTGTATTAATTCAAAACAATTCACAAATTCAAGGTTTTGTTAAATACATTGGGTACCCTGAATATAAGGCGCATGCATCAAAATTGCCGATTAAACTTCAGGATCACAGTAACTTGGTTAGCTTTCGAAATATTTGGATTAGAAATTTATAAACTATTAATCTATTTTTTCAAGAACAATATTATGGTTAGTGTATATACAAATATCTGCAGCAATTTTTAAACTTTTTCTAACAATATCTTCAGCTGATAACTTATTATTATTTTCTTTTAGCGCAATAGCGGCAGCTTGAGCGTACATACTTCCTGATCCAATTGTAGCAATATTATTGTCTGGTTCAAGAACATCTCCTGTGCCAGAAACAATAAGAATTTGTTTTTTATCAGCAACAATCATCATCGCTTCAAGTCTCCTTAAATATCTATCCATTCTCCAGTCTTTAGCAAGCTCAATTGCAGATCTTTTCATATTTCCTCCATATTTACTTAATTTCTCCTCAAATCTTTCTATCAATGTAAATGCATCTGCAGTTGATCCAGCAAAGCCAGCTAAAATTTTGCCTTCATGAAGAACTCTTATTTTATTAACATTACTTTTTGCAATAGTATTACCCATTGTTGCCTGACCATCTGCTCCAATTGCAACCTTATTGTCTTTTAAAACTGCGCAAACTGTAGTTGATTTTATTTTAATCATACTAGTATTTTAATAGGATCTTCAATTAATTCTTTCAATGTTTTTAGGAATGAAGCTCCTTGAGCACCATCAACAATTCTGTGATCACATGATAGAGTAACTTTCATTATATTTCCTTTAACAATTTCTCCGTTTTTTATAACGGGCACATGATTGATTCCACCTACTGCTAAAATACATGAATCATTTGGATTGATTATAGCAGTGAATTCGCTAATTCCAAACATTCCAAGATTTGAAATAGTAAAAGTGTTTCCTTCCCAATCAGATGGTTGAAGTTTTTTGTTTTTAGCTTTATTAGCAAGCATTTTTACTTCAGTAGAAATATGAGATAAAGATTTATTATCAGCAAAACGAATAACTGGGACAAGTAATCCATCTTCTACAGCAACAGCAACTCCTATATGAATATGATGATTAATTCTTATTTTATCAGTTAAGTAACTAGCATTTACCATTGGGTGTTTTCTTAAAGCTACAGCACACGCTTTTAGAATTATATCATTAAAAGAAATTTTAATTTCTGATGATTCATTGATTTTATTTCTTCCATCTATACAATTGTCCATATCTATTTCCATAGTTAGGTAAAAGTGTGGAGCAGAAAACTTGCTTTCAGCAAGTCTCTTGGAAATAGTTTTCCTCATTTGAGTCACAGGAATTTCATCAAATGATTCACTGGAATGAATAGTAGGAAGAGTTATATTAACTTTTTTATCATTTGAATTTATTTTTTCAGAGTTGAAATTTTCTATATCTCGTTTAATAATTCTACCACCATCACCTGATCCAGAAATATTAGAAAGAATTATACCTTTTTCTTCAGCTATTTTTTTTGCAAGAGGAGATGCTATTATTCTACTATCATTCCCAATTTCTAAATTTTCTTTACTATTAAGATCATTTTCAATTTCATCTGACTTTTCATTAGTTTCATCTTTTATCTGAGGAGTCAATTTATTACTTTCTGAAACTGAATTAGTATTATTAGAACTTTGCGTTCCATTAATATCTTTTAAAATATCATCAATGTTTTCATCTTTATCTCCAATAATTGCTATAACACCATCGACTGGAACAGATTCACCATCTTTGACCCCTATATGAAGCAGTACTCCATCATCATACGATTCAAGTTCCATTGTTGCTTTATCAGTTTCAACTTCAGCTAGTATATCTCCAGAACTAATATTATCTCCTACCTTTTTTAACCATCCTGCAATAACACCCTCTTCCATGGTGTCACTCATTTTAGGCATTCTTATGATTTCAGCCATTTTTAATATTTTGCTCAAATTTAAACCAAAAATTTTTTTAATGGTTTTAACTTCATGAAATAATTAAATTTAATTAATGATTAAAAGATATACCCTTATCAATATTTCATCTATATCTAAAACATTTAAATTCTCACTTGAGAATTTGAATTCAATTTATAATGCCTATCCAACAAAAAAAATGCCTATTGTAACTTTAGAAAATAATGGAGAAATTAAATTTGAATTTTGGGGTACTTCCAATTTGCTCTCTAATAATAATGATATTTCAGAAAGGTTAGTTAGTGTAGATTTATCTAAAGTCAGAAATAGTAATATTTACTTTAGTCAGTTTAAATTCAATAGATGTTTAATACCATGTGATGGATTTTTTTTATGGAAAAATTTAGGAGGTAAAGATAAAACCCCTTATTATTTTAAATATGTTAAAGATAAATTAATATATTGTTTAGGAATAAAAGAGGTGTTTGAAGATTTATCAGGAAATACTTTTTCATTCTTTTATTTTATTTCTAGTCAATCAGATAAAAGTTGGGCAAGCTACACAAAAAGAATTCCGCTTTTTTTTGATATAAAATATTTAGATTTATGGTTTTCTAGCATATCCACAATAGATAGTCTATATCCTTTTATGAAAACAATTCGATTTAATGATTTTTCAAATTATATAGTTTCACCTTACTTTGAAAATAATAATATTGATAATTCTTCTTTAATTGATATGAAAAAAAATATGAATCAGAATGCTAATTACAGACTTTTTGATTAATTAATAATATAATAATTTTGAATATGTTAATGTCAAAAATTTCTGGAGTGGGATTTTATGTTCCTGAAAATATAGTTAAAAATAAAGATTTAGAAGATGTAATGAATACATCTGATGAATGGATTAGGGAAAGGACAGGGATTGAAGAAAGAAGATGGGTTGATGATGATAAACTTTCAACCTCATTAATGGGAACTTATGCTGCAGAAGAAGCTATAAAAGATGCTAGAATTGATAAAAACGATATAGATTTTATTATTTTTTCTACACTTAGCCCTGACTATTATTTTCCTGGATCAGGTGTACTGCTTCAAAGAAATTTAGATATTAAAGAAATTGGTGCATTAGATATAAGAAACCAATGCTCAGGATTCATATATGGGATCTCTGTAGCTGACCAATATATAAAATCAGGAATGTATAAAAATATTTTAGTAGTAGGGAGTGAGATTCATTCTGGAGGTTTAGATAAATCTCCTAGAGGAAGATCAGTTTCAGTAATTTTTGGAGATGGGGCAGGAGCTGTTGTTATTTCAGCTAATAACTCAGGGTCTGGTATATTATCTACTCACTTGCACTCTCAAGGAAAATATGCTGAAGAACTTGCTCTTCTCAAACCTTCTACTACTTTTTGGATTGATAAAATAATTAGTGATAAAAATGAAGATGGTACTGGGTATTCTCCTGTAATGAATGGGAATTTTGTTTTTAAAAATGCTGTTGTCCGGTTTGAAGAAGTTATTTATGAAGCACTTAATTTTTCAAATTTAAAACCAAGCGATATATCATTGCTTATCCCTCACCAGGCTAATTTAAGAATAAGCCAGTATATTCAAAAAAGATTGAGGTTAACCGATGACCAAGTCTTTAATAATATAATGAAGTATGGAAATACTACTGCAGCCTCTATCCCTATTGCATTAAAAGAAGCTATCAAGAACAATAAATTAAAAAAAGGAGATATTCTATGTTTAGCTGCGTTTGGTAGTGGGTTCACATGGGGTTCTGCATTAATAAAATGGTAAGCTGGAAATTATTTGTTTTATTTTTATTTTTTCATCAGTTATTATTATCCCAAAAATTATATATACCAATTGATGATAAGGAAATAATTTCAATATATACCTCAGGTAATAAGCTCGATGATGGATCATATGTATCTACTGATACAGATGGTAATATTAGAATTAAAGGAAAATTTTTAAAATTAATTCCTGTTGGAAAATGGTATGTTTTTTTTCAAAATGGAAATTTAATGGCAAGTTATTCTTATTCTCCTAATGGAAAATTATCTGGTTCTTTCATCGAATATTATTATAATGGTAATATTAAAGTTTCCGGAGAATTTAATGAGAATATTAAAACTGGTCAGTGGAAAACTTTTTATCAAAATGGATCTTTAGAAACTATTGGAAATTTAAATCAAGGAAAAAGGTATAAGCAATGGAATTACTATTTTTCTAGTGGAAATATTAAAGAAATTTCAAATTATAATATTTTAGGTGAATTGCAAGGAGAATTAATTTCCTTTGATGAGTTTGGAACATTAGTTTCAAAAGCTTATTACACACAAAATAAATTAGATGGAGAATACTTAGAGTATTATTTTGATGGAAGTATAGCTTTAAAAGGGTATTATTCTATTGGTTTAAAAGATAGTATTTGGACAGAATTTTCAAGATTTGGTAATATTTCATATGAGAAAAGATTTAAAAATGACTTACCACACTCAACATGGAAATTTTATTATGAAGACACCAAATTTATTCAAAGAGAAGAAAATTATGAAAATGGTATAAAAAATGGTGACTATAAAGAATATTATTTTGGAAATAAACTGTCAAAAAAACTTAACTACAAAAATAATTTAATTCAAGGAGAATATTTTGAGTATCTACCATCTGGAAAAATTAGTGTTAAGGGTCTCTATGAAAATGGACTAAAAAATGAAGTTTGGGAAACATACAGAGAGGACGGAAGTATTTTCTCTATAGGAAAATATATAAATAATTTAAAAAATGATGACTGGAAGTTTTTTTATAGATCAGGTAATATATCATCAGAAGGAAAATATATAAATGACCTAGAAGATGGACAATGGATTTTTTATTTTAATGATGGGGAATTAGATGAAATAGGTTCGTATAACAATGGATTGAAAGATGGTTTATGGGGAAGATTTCATAAAAATGGAAGATTAAAGCAGGAGGAAAAATATTCTTTAGGTAAATTATTTTCTGTTTCAAGTTTTTTTCTTTTAGGTGGTGAAGAAATTTTGACAGATAATTTTAAAAACGGAACAGGCCTTTTAATTGATTATCATGATGATGGATCTATTTTTTCTAAGTCTCATTATACCAACGGTCTTCTAAATGGTCTTTATGAAGAATACTTCTCAAATGGAAGAAAAGCAAAATATGGAGAATTTAGAGATAATTTTAAAATTGGAGAGTGGTATGAATTTAATAAAAGAGGTAAATTAATTAATAAAATTAATTATGATTAAAGATATTGTAATTGCTATTGATGGACATTCAGGGTGTGGTAAGAGCACAACATCAAAAATAGTTGCGAGTTATTTTAATTACAACTATTTAGACTCTGGTGCTATGTATAGGTCTGTGACTTTATATTTTATTAGAAAAAAAATAAATTATGTTGAAAAAGATAAAATTAAAAATCATCTCAATCAAATCGATATTCAATTTAAATATATTGAAGGAATACAAAGCACTTTTTTGAATGATGAAAATGTTGAGAGAGAAATAAGATCGGATAAAATATCAAATCTTGTTAGTAAGTATAGCTCTATTCCTGAAATTAGAAGATACTTAGTAACTCTTCAAAAGAAATTAGGAGAAAAGAAAAAAATAGTTGTAGAAGGTAGAGACATAGCTACTGTTGTTTTTCCAGATGCTGAAGTTAAAATATTTATGACTGCAGAAATTGAAGTTAGAGCAAAGAGAAGATTTCAGGATATGAAACAAAGTAATCCTGATATTACATATAGTGACGTTCTAAATAATTTAATGGAAAGAGATTTAAAAGATTCTACTAGAAAAGATAGTCCTCTTAAAGTAGCAGACAATTCAATAATAGTTGATACTACAAATCTTGAAATTCAAGAACAAGCTGATAAAATAATTGATTTGATTGAGAAAAAATTTTCATAATTTTTTAAAAAAAAACTCGAATTTTAATTTTTAAGACTATTTTTGTCGCGATAAAAAAAAATATTTTTTTGTTAAAAAATGTCCCTTAAAATTAATCTTCAAAAAGGCTTTAATATTAATCTTATTGGAGAAGCCTCTAATCAGTTTGGAGAAGATTTTGTGAAAAGTTCTTATGCTGTTAAACCAACTGATTTTCTTAATTTATCCAGACCTAAATTATTAGTTGAAGTTGGTGATGATGTTAAAGCTGGAACTCCTTTATTTTATGATAAACTTTATGATAATGTTATGTATTGTTCTCCTGTTAGTGGAGAAATAACTGATATCATTAGGGGTGATAAAAGAAGAATTGAGGAAATAAGAATACTTGCTGATAAAAAAAACAACTATTTAGCTCACAAAAAATTTTCTAGAAATGATTTAGAAAACTTATCAAGAGAAGATTTAATTAATCATTTATCTGTATCGGGACTTTGGCCTAATATTATACAGAGACCATTTGGTTTTGTTGCAGATACAAATACAATCCCAAAGTCAATACACATTTCATTTTTTGACTCAAGCCCATTATCTCCTGATTATAATTATATATTGTCAGATGAAAAAGAAAATATAGAATTAGGACTATTAGTTTTAAGCAAATTAACAAACGGTAAAATTCATTTAAATCATAATTCAGAATCAATTAAAAATTTTTATTTTGAAGATTATCAAAATAATCAATTTTCAGGACCACATCCTGCAGGAAATGTTGGTGTGCAAATTCATCATATTGACCCCATAAATAAGAATGATATTATATGGACAACAACACCAATGGGTCTATCACAAATAGGAAAGTTATTTTCTATGGGTATTTATGATGCTTCAAAAATTATTTGCTTGGTTGGATCTTCAGTAAAATTACCAATGTATTACAGGACTGTTTCTGGATTTTCTGTTGAAAATCTTATCTCTAAAAGTATTAAAGAAGAAAATGTTCGTGTTATTTCTGGAAATGTATTAACAGGCACTTCAATAGGTTTAAATGGTTATCTAGGGTTTTATGATAATATGATTACTGTTATTCCAGAAGGAGATAAACATAAATTTCTTGGATGGATTGCTCCTGTTTTTAATAAGTTAAGTTTCCAAAGAGCTTTTGGATTACTTTCTTTTCTCAGGCCTAAAAAGAAATTTATTTTAGATACAAATACCAATGGTGAGTTGAGAGCATTTGTCCAATCAGGTATATTTGAAAAAGTATTACCTATGGATATATTACCAACTTATCTTTTCAAATCAATTCTAGCTAAAGATTATGATGAGATGGAAGAATTAGGAATCTATGAATTAATTGAGGAGGATGTTGCTCTTTGTGAGTTTATTGATGTTTCAAAAAATGAACTTCAAAAGTTACTTAGGCAAGGATTAAATATGTTAAAAGAAAGCTGATGAATTTTTTAAGGAAAATTTTAGATAAACAAAAACCATTATTTGCTAAAGGAGGTAAATACGAAAAATTTCATTATTTATTTGAAGCTGGTGAAACTTTTATGTTTGTTCCAAATGAAGTTACTCCTAGAAAGGGCTCCCAAATTAGAGATGCTATTGATTTAAAAAGATTGATGATGACTGTTGTTATCGCAATGGTTCCATGTCTTTTATTTGGAATATGGAATGTAGGTCATCAGCATTTTATTGCTTCTGGTGTATCCGCTTCTTTTCTAGAAAAGATATTTCTTGGATCTCAAAAAGTTTTACCTATAGTTTTAGTTTCTTATGTTGCTGGAGGTTTAGTGGAGGTTATTTTCTCACTTATTAGAAGACATCCTATAAATGAAGGGTTTTTAGTTACTGGTATGTTAATTCCATTAATTATGCCCCCAAATATTCCATTATGGCAAGTTGCTCTTGCTACAATTTTTGCTATTGTAATAGCAAAAGAAGTTTTTGGAGGTACAGGAATGAATATATTAAATGTAGCTCTTACTGCTAGAGTTTTTCTTTATTTTGGATTTCCTAGTGATATAAGTGGAGATGTGTGGACATATTATGGTGAAAATAAAGAAGAGAAAGAGATCATTAGTGGTTATTCTGGTGCAACTCCATTAGCTATTGGAGCTAGCACTGTAACTAATTTAGAATCAAATTCGGTGGTTAATTTATTAGATGAGTACTCTGAGTCAATTGATTACCAATCATTTTATTCTTTTAAAAATATGTTATTAGGTTCTATCCCTGGTTCTATAGGTGAGACGTCCTTTTTAATGTGTCTAATAGGTGCAACAATTTTAATTTTTACTGGAGTTGCAAGTTGGAAAATTATTTTAAGTGTTTTTGCTGGAGCTTATTTCATGGGGTGGATTTTTAACTTAATTGGATTAAATGAATTTATGCTTTTACCTCCACATTATCATTTTGTAATGGGTGGTTTAGCTTTTGGTGCAGTATTTATGGCTACTGATCCAGTTTCTGCTGCTCAAACTGAAACAGGAAAGTGGATTTATGGATTTATGATCGGATTCTTGACCGTATTAATTCGTATTTTTAATCCAGCATATCCTGAGGGAATAATGCTTGCAATTTTATTTATGAATGTTTTTGCTCCCTTAATTGACTTTTATGTTGTGAGTGCTAATAAAAAAAGAAGATTAAATCGTGCAACAGTCTAATACATATATTATTTTTTTCACCTTAGTAATGACAATATTCTTTGGTGCTTTATTGTCATTTACTAGAATGCAATTAAAACCAATTCAAAAAATTCAAGTAGAAATTGACACTAAAAAGAAAATATTAGGAGCAGTTATGGATATATCTTCATTAACTCCTGAGGAGATTTTAACCCTTTATTCTGAGAAAATGACCTCCAAAGTTTTAAATATAAATGGTGAAGAATTTGTTTTTAATGATGGCACTAAACTCATTGCTGAAGAAATAAATATTCAAAAAAACTTTAAACTAAATAAAAATGACAGAAAATATCCTGTTTTTATGTTTAGTGAAAATGGTTCTGTAGTTGACTATTATATTTTTCCTATGTTTGGAAATGGATTATGGGATTGGATCTCTGGATTCGTGGCTCTTGATAATTCCTTAAATCAAATTGTAGGTGTTGCATTTGATCATAAGTCAGAAACTCCAGGCCTTGGAGCTCGAATAACTTCTGCTGAAATTCAAGATAGATATAAAGGAAAAAAAATATTTGATCTTGATGGATCTCTTGTTTCAGTAACTATGTTAAAAAAAGAAACAAATAATGCTTTAGATAATCATAAAATTGATGGGATGTCAGGAGCAACAATTACTGCTAATGGAGTTAATGATATGCTTAAAAATTATTTTGAGTGTTATTTGCCATTTATTAATAAGAATAAAATTGAATCTTTAAATTTAATTTCATCAAGATGAGCTCTGAAGTAAAAGAAAAAGTTTTAAACCAGAAAAAAGTTGAGCCACTTCTCTCAAAGAGAAGAAAGAAAATTTTGGTGGATCCATTAGATGATAATAATCCAGTAACTATCCAAGTGCTAGGAATTTGCTCTGCATTGGCAGTCACAATCAAGTTAGAACCAACAATTGTAATGTCCTTAAGTGTTGTTTTTGTGATGATTTTTTCTAGTTTGATCACCTCTCTTGTTAGAGACTATATACCTACAAGAGTCAGAATTATTGTTCAATTAGCAATAATTGCTAGTTTAGTTACTATAGTTTCTGAATTTTTACAAGCTTTCAATTATGAGATGTATAAAGTTCTTGGAGCTTTTGTTGGATTAATTATTACTAATTGTATAATTCTAGGTAGATTGGAAGCTTATGCAATGGGAAATAAACCTTATGATAGTATTTTAGATGCCTTAGGTAGCAGTGTAGGATATGCTTGGATTATTTTGACTGTTTCTTTTTTTAGAGAACTACTAGGCTCAGGCTCAGTATTAGGTTTTAAAGTTTTTGAATTAATTGGATGGTCAAATTTTCCAACTAATGGTTTATTTGTAGATTCCATAGGAGCCTTTATTATTTTAGGAATTTTGATCTGGATTCAAAGATCAAGAAATGGTTATATAGAAAATTAATAAAAATGACTGATTTAATTAATCTTATTATTAAAAGTGCTTTCATGGATAATATGATTTTTGCATATTTTCTTGGTATGTGTTCTTTTCTTGCAGTTTCAAAGAAAGTTAGTACTGCTAATGGTTTAGGTATTGCTGTTATTTTTGTTTTGACTTGTACAGCACCATTAAATTGGTTAATTCAAAAAAATATTTTAGAAGAGGGAGCTCTTTCTTGGTTAGGTTCAGATTTTATGGCTATTGATCTTTCTTTTCTTCAACTACTTATGTTTATTGCTGTAATTGCTTCTTTTGTTCAGCTTGTAGAGATGATTATTGAAAAGTTTTCTCCTTCTTTATATGGTTCACTTGGGATTTTTCTTCCTCTTATTGCAGTAAATTGCTCCATTTTAGGTGGATCATTATTTATGGTTCAAAGAGATTTTAATATTCAGGAAGCTACTGCTTTTGGATTTGGAAGTGGTTTTGGTTTTTATTTAGCAATTATAGCTCTTGCAGCTATAAGAGAAAAACTTAAATATTCACATGTTCCAGATGGGTTAAAAGGTCTTGGTATTACTATGCTTCTAACAGGTCTTATGGGATTAGCTTTTAAGACATTTATTGGAATGACATTATAAATTCTCTAAATTTAGATTGTGAGTAATTTTGTGAGTAATTTTTTAAGAGGACTTCTTCTTGTAGTTCCTATGGCTGCAGCAATATATGTTGTATACTATCTATTTATTAGTCTTGATAATATTATTCCTTTTGCAAAAAATATTCCTGGTTTAAGCTTTCTTATAGTTATTCTTTTTATTACTGCTGCCGGTTATTATGCAAAAAAATATAATACTGGGATTATCAGTTGGTTTGAGCATTTGATTAAGGATATTCCTCTTTTAAACTTAGTATATTCCTCTATTAAGGATCTAATGACATCCTTTATGGGTGAGAAAAAAAAGTTTGACAGACCTGTATTGGTAAAAGTTGAATCAAATCTTTTTAAACCTGGTTTTGTTACTAGTGATGATTTAAAGAATATTGGCTTATCAGGTAAAGTTTCTGTTTATTTACCTCATTCTTATAACTTTAGTGGGAATGTTTTTATTACTGAAAAAAAGAATATTATTCCTTTAAAAAATTCACCATCTGATGTTATGAAGTATATTGTTTCTGGAGGAATTTCAGGAGAAATTAGAGCTTAGAATGAAGATCATATCTCCTAAAGAACTTTATAAACTTATAGAATCTAAAAGCAATGATTATCAATTAATTGATATTAGAGAAGATCATGAGCTTAAAATATGTTCTATAGGAGGCCTTCATATTAATATGTATACAGTTACTGATAATATTAATAAGATTTCAAGAAATAAGAAAGTTATAATTTATTGTAGGTCTGGAAAAAGAAGTGCTGCCATTGTTAAATTACTTGAAAATAATTTTCAATTTGATAATATTTATAATCTTGATGGAGGAATAATGAAGTGGAGAGATGAAATTGATTTAAGTTTAACTCAATATTAAATGAAGAATTATATTATAAAATACTCGTTTGAGTTTTTAGTTATTTTTCTAGGTATTCTTATATCTCTATACTTCGAGAAATCAAGACAGGATAATATTGAGGATGATAGAAAAAATAAGTCGATTGATCAATTAATAAATGTAATTGATCAAGATATGATTCAAATTGATAACTTTATTAGACTTCAACAGATGTCATTAGAAAGTACAAAAATCATATACGATAATTTAAATAATGAAAATAGTTTAAGTAATGATAAAATAATTTATAATATTTCCTCAATTGGACGTGCTTTAAAGTCATTTTTTCCACAAGAAGGTATATTTAATCAGTTGATAAGCTCTGACCTAATTAAAAGAATTAAATCAGAAACACTAAAAAATAAACTTTTTAAATTATTTAATGAAGACTTAAGAAGACATGAAGTTCACACTAAAGAGTATGACCAGTTTTTTTTGAGTTTTAATTATAAATTATCTGAAAATTTTTTTTTAGAACATAACTGGAAAACTAATACCTCTGATGTAAATCAGATTCAAATAGTTAAATATAAATTCAATAAAGAGTACTATAGGAGTGACATGTTTTATGGAAATATTATTGAATCAAAAAAAAATATTACTGCTTATTTAGCAGAACTTTTAGAATTAAAAAATAAATACTCAGAATTAAGATCCCTTTGTGTTGATGAAATTAAGTAATGTTTTTTTTCTTTTAATTTTTAATGTCTCTTTCTCTCAAGAATTTAAAATATCTACTCTGACTTTAAATAGTTCAAACATAATCCTTGAAGAAATCTCTGGGATTGGTATTAATTCTGATGATGATATAATCATATTTCATAGGGGTAATAATGCATTGATTAAAGTTGATAAAGATGGAAATATTTTAAAGGTGTTTAATGATGATGTTTTTTCTAATTCACACGGGCTTAAGATTGATAGATACGACAATATTTGGACTACTGATTTAAATACTCACTTAGTCTTAAAGCTAGATAAAATTGGAAATATAAAAATGGTTCTTGGAAAAAATTATACTCCTGGCACTTGGTTAGTTGATTCTTTACAAAGTAATGGGTTTTCAGATTGGAAATCAATGTCACTATTTAATAAACCAGCAGATATTTCATTTGATAGCGATGATAATATTTATGTTGCCGATGGATACGGAAATAATAGAATAGTAAAATTTAATTCTGAAGGTAAGTTTATATTAGAGTGGGGCACAAAAGGAAATAATAAGGGAGAATTTAATTTGCCTCATGGAATAACTATTGATAATAATGACATAATTTATGTTGCTGATAGAGAAAATGCCAGAATACAACTTTTTGATACAAATGGTAATTTTATTAGATATTGGGAAAATGTTGGATATCCATACGGTATCAAATATTTTAATGGTTTTATATATATTTCAGATGCAAGAAATGAAAAAATAAAGAAAATTAATTTAAAAGGTGAGATACTTTGGGAGGTTGGCTCACCTGGTAAAAGTGAGGGTCAATTTGGATGGGCTCATGGATTGGATATTGATAGCGATGGTAATATATATGTGTCTGAAATATTAAACTGGAGAATTCAAAAAATTAAAATAAATAATGAGATTAATTAATAAAATATTTTTTGATGAAATAATCGTTTCTGTTTTTGATTTTGATTTAAAATATGTCATAAAATTTGAAAAAAAAGATCTAGAGCAAACATTTAAAGTTGACAAATTAGAATTCAAAACTTCTGAAGAAGTTTATGAAATAATAAATAATGAATTATTGGATTCAATTAAAAATAGATTTTCTGATATGTCTTCAGATTTAAAAAAATTCTATTCTTAAACATTTAATTGTATTGATCGTTATGAAATTATGAGAGTCATAATTTTATTACTTTTATTAATTAATTTTTCATGTTCAGATATTGATGATAGTTTGTCTAAATCTAAAATAGAGAGAGTATCTTATTATGTCCAATTTTTAAAAGATGGCTCTGGAGTAATAACTGACAGACATAGTTGTTTAGGAGTTAGTGAATTAAGAAATTGCGAATATTTATCTGGATTTCATCTTGAGAAATCCTTCATACAGGTATGGGCTGTACCAAAACTAGGAAATAAGTTTATTGGGTGGGCAGGAGACTATGATACCGATGAAAATCCTTTGACAATATTTGTAAATTCTGATAAAAAAATAATAGCTAAATTCTCTCATTAATTATTTTTCTTTAAATTGATTTATTGTGAGAATAATATTTTCTTTATTATTATTTGTCAATTCATTTGTTTTCTCTCAAGAGAGAAATTTAAGCTATTTTAATGAATTTAATTTTCAATATGATGAAAGAAACCTTCCTTATAGGCTTTTAATGCCTTTCAGAGATAATGATAAAAAAAAACCTTTAATAGTTTTTTTACATGGGAGTGGTGAGAGAGGAAATGATAATTCTCTACAATTAATTCATGGATCAGATTTTTTTTTAAAAGTTACTGAGAAAAAGAAATTTAATAGTTATGTTTTGTTTCCTCAGTGTGATAAAAATTTCAGGTGGTCTTCTCACACTCAAGATCCTTGGAAAATTACTGAAAATGATATATCTAATACTTTATCAGTCTATGGAGAGTTAGTTATCAACCTCATTAAACAATTAATTGAAAATTATAATATTGACCCATATAGAGTTTATATATCCGGGCTTTCTATGGGTGGTTATGGAACATTTGATCTTACTTCTAAAAGACCAGATATGTTTGCTGCTGCTATTCCAATATGTGGAGGTTCAAACTTATCTATTTTGAAAAATGCTGTAAGTGTTCCGCATTGGATATTTCATGGTGAGCTCGATAGGGTAGTTTCTGTAAAAGAGTCAAGAGATGCATTTAATTTGTTAAAAACTCATAATAATTATCATAAATACACAGAATTTAAGAATACATATCATAATTCTTGGGAAAAAGTATTTGAGAGTGATGAATTTATAAAATGGATGTTTTCTAAGACTAAAAGAAAGTTTTAATTATATTTTTTTATTTCTGTGGATCATAAGACTTTTAAAATTTATAAATCATCTGCAGGCTCTGGGAAAACATATACTCTTTCCAAAAATTATATAAGATTAGCACTTAAAAATAAAAATTATTTTAAAAAAATTCTTGCAGTTACTTTTACAAATAAAGCTGCTGAGGAGATGAAATCAAGAATTCTTGATCTTATTCATCAGATTTCAAAAGGAAAAGAAATAAAATTAATAAAAGAATTTTCTGACTATTATAAAGTCTCGCAAGATGAAATAATAAATAGATCTAAAAATTTAAAATCTAATATTCTTCATAATTATTCCTATTTCTCTATAACCACTATAGATGCATTTTTTTATTCCATTGTTCAATCTTTTACTAGAGATCTAAAGTTTCGTGGAAATTTCAATATTGATATAGATATAGAATTAGTGATTAATGATATTGTAGATAGTTTATTATCAAAAATTAAAAAAGGGTCAGAGCTTTCTAATTGGTTAATTGATTTTTCTAAAGAGAAAATTAATCAAGGAAAGGACTTTCTTATAAAGGAAGAGCTAAAAAAAATGTCTAAAAATCTTTTTAGTGAAGATTATAAAAGTCTAGAAAGCAAAATACCTTTGGATAATCACTTAAATATCATAAAAGATTTAAGGGATGAAACAAGTTACATCATTAATTCATTTGAAAAAAAAATATTAAAAGATTCTGAATTAATTTATAATTTAATTATAAATAATAATTTTTCAGTTTCTGATTTCAAGTATGGAAACAATGGGATAGCTGGATTTTTAAAATCAAATTCATTTGGAAATTTAAAATATCCTACAAAAAGAGTAATTGAGTGTGTTGATACACCAGAAAATTGGATTAGTAAGGATAAAAAAGATAATACCATAATATCATTCATATCTAATAACTTAAATGACAGATTAAAAAATCTTATAGCATTTTTCGAGAGTGAATATCCAAAATATAATACCTCTCTATTGATAAGAAATAATATTTACTCATATGCTATCTTAAGAGAACTTGAGAAGGAGGTTAGAGAATACAGAGATACTAATGAGGTTATTTTAATATCTGATATTGCTGAATTATTATTTCAAATTATAAAAGACGATAGTATACCATTTGTTTTTGAAAAAGTTGGCAATACGTATAATAATTTTTTAATTGATGAGTTTCAAGATACTAGTAGTTTTCAATGGAAAAATTTCAGACAGATTATTGATGAGTCACTATCTTCCGGAAATGAAAATATTATAGTTGGTGATATAAAACAAAGTATTTATAGATGGAGAGGTTCAGATTCTAATATAATGGATAAAAAAATTTATAATGAAATTCAAAGAGAATTTTCAGATACTATTCCCTTAAATAAAAACTGGAGGAGTGGAAGTCAAATCGTGAATTTTAACAATTATGTTTTTATTAATATTTCTAAATTTTTAGATAATACTATTATAAATGAGCATATAAATAAAATTTATAATAGTGAAAATGTTTCTCAAATTAGTAGAGATGACATGAAAGATAAAGGATACGTAGAAATTCAATTTAATGAGAAAAATGAGAATAAATTTCAAGCACAAACATTCACAATAAATTCAATAAAAAAAATTCAAGATTTTGGTTATAGCGCGGGAGATATTGGGATCTTAGTAAGAGATAATAATGATGCTAAAATTATAGCGGAATGTTTAATAAAAGAATCTGACTCTTCAGATAAATACAATTTTAACCATGTTTCTGCAGAAGCCTTAGATATTAATTCATCTCCAATTGTTATATTTTTAATAAGTACTATAAATTATCTTTCTCAAAAAAAAGATAGACTTTCCTTATCTGAGATTGTTAATTTTTATTCTAAATATATTTTATCATCAAAGGATAACTCTCATTTTTTGTTATCAAATGAAGAAAAATTAAATCTTCTTCCTAAAGATTTTAGTGAAAAACAATATATCTTATCTAGACTACCCCTTTATGATTTAATCGAAGAAATTATTAGAATTTTCGACTTAAATAAATTAAAAAGTCAAGCTCCATATTTACAGGCATTTATGGATTTAGTTCTAGAATATAAAATGATTCGTAAAGGTAACAAAACATTATTTTTAGATTGGTTCGAAAAAAATAGTAAAAAATTAAATATGACTTCTGAGACTGATTCAATTCAACTCATTACAATTCATAAATCAAAGGGTTTACAATTTAATTTTGTAATAATTCCTTTTTTTGATTGGCCTCTTGACAGTAGCTCTATAAGTGGTAAAACAAAGACTTTATGGGTGAATTTAAAAGATTTTAATAAAAAATATGACATGCCATATCCAATTAATTATAGCTCAAATGACACGTTTACTCTATTTAATAGCTCAAATGACAGGGAGAAAAAAAAAGCTTATGAGGATAGTATTAATTTGATGTATGTTTCTTTTACTAGACCAAAATTAGGTTTATTTATTAATGGTGAAGTATTTAAAGACAAAGTAAAAAATGTTTCTCATTTACTCTTCAAAGTTTTATCCAAAAGTATTAATAATAGAAACTATATAAATGGAGCAATAGAGAAAAATAATAATTCATATTTTAGCAGTTCATATTTTTTGAAAGATTTTCCTTCTTTTTCTTGGAAGAATAGGATTGTTGTAAGAAGATCTTTTGATTCTGATTTCAGAGAGGAAGGTGCATCAAGAGGGGAAAAGATTCATAAAATACTTTCAAATATTAAAAATTATAATGATATAGATAACGGGGTTAAGATATCTGTTGAGAAAAATGAAAGAAAAACATTTTTACAAATAATTGAAAATCTAATTACAGATGATAAAATAAGAAATTTTTTTAATCCGAAATATAAATCATTTAATGAATTAGAAATATTAGATGACAAAGGAAATGTTTTTAGAATAGATAGGGTAGTTGAGTCAAAAAATGAGATAATTGTAATTGACTATAAAACTGGGCATGAAAAAAAACCTGAACATCTGAAGCAAGTCAATAATTATATGAGATTACTTAGTAAAATTTATGAAAAAAAAATTAGAGGATTTTTAATTTATATTGATTTGAAAAAAACTTTTGAGGTGTTATGATGAAGAATTTTTTTTTGGAGGAGGTTGTAAATTATACAATCAAAAAATATAAAGATTACACAAAATTATTCATAATTTTCCCAAATAGAAGGGCTGGTTTATATTTTCAAAAAGCGTTATCAAAAAAGTATAAGAAACCCATATTATCTCCAAATATTCTAACTATAGAGGATTTTATTCAAAAATTTTCAGATATAAAGATAGCTGATGAGGTCTATGACGCTATAAGATTAAATTATTTACTTTTTAAAATTATAGGTAAACATCAAAATAATAAGAGAAGAATTTCTTTTGATGATTTTTTTTATTGGGGAAAAACATTAATTAAAGATTTTGATGATGTTGATTTAAGCTTAAATGATGTATCAAAAATTTTTAAAAATATTAGGGATCAGAAAGAGATTGAAAAAAATTTCAATTTTTTAGAAAAAGAAAATTTTCAAAAAATTAAATCCTTTTGGTTAAAATTTTTTCCTAAAATGACATTAAATCAGAAAAATTTTCGAGAAACATGGGAAATATTATTGGATGTTTATAAAGAATTTACAGAAAAATTGATAAAAAATAAATTAGCTTATAAAGGGCTGGTCTATAAAGTATTTCTTTCAAAAATTAAGGAAGCTAATATTGATTTAGAGAATGAATATTTATTTGTAGGCTTTAGTTTTTTATCAAATTCTGAAAAAAGTATAATTAAATATTTCATTCAAAATAAAAGAAGTATGGTATTTTGGGATATTGATAAATACTATTTTGATGACACAAAACAAGAGGCTGGTAATGCATTTAGACTATTTTATAAAGATCAAATATTACGTCCAACTTTTCCTAAAACTATCCCGAATAATTTAAATAAAATTAAAAAGGATATAAATTTAATAGGAGTTGGTTCACAAGTTGGTCAATCTAAGGTTTTAGGAAATCTAATATCTAAAAAAGTTAATTCTAAAAACTTTGATGAAAATAAGGTATTGATTCTTCTTCCAGATGAAAATCTTCTATTACCAGTCTTAAACTCTATCCCATCAAGAATAAAAAAAATTAACGTGACAATGGGATTAAATCTTTATGATTCTCCTTTGTTAACTCTAGTTTACTCAGTATATAATATTTACAAAAATGTAAAGATTAGAGATCTTAAAAATGTAAATTATTTTAAAGATATTATTCATTTTTTTTCTCATCCATATATTTATCAAAATAATCCTGAATTTTATGAAAATTTAATTTTTCAGATTCGAAAAAGTAAAAAAGTTTACATTGATCAAAAATCTTTAATTAGTGATTCAGAATTATTTAAGATAAGTTTTTTTAATATAAAATCTTTAATAAAATCGATACAAAATATTTGTTTTTATCTTATTAATAACTCAAAAGAAATTATTGATCTTGATAAAGAGTACTTAAAGTCACTATTAGAAATTCTCGAGAAAATTAGTTCTCTTAAAATAAAATTCAACTCAATAGAGAGTCAATATAAACTTATTATTCAAATTTTAAGACAAATAAGAGTTCCGTTTTCTGGAGAACCATTTTCTGGTCTTCAAATTATGGGAGTTCTTGAGTCTAGAAACTTAGATTTTGATGATGTATATATATTGAGTATGAATGAAGGAGATTTCCCCAAAAAAAATTTTAATGTTTCTTTTATACCTTATAATATAAGAAAAGCTTTTGTTTTAGACACAAGGGATTCTATTGATGAAATATACAGTTATTTATTTTATAGAGTAATTCAAAGAGCAAAGAATGTTACTTTTATCTATAATAATAACTCAAATATTCTCTCTAAGGGTGAAAAAAGTAGATATATAAGGCAACTTGATTCAGAATCAGGTTTGAAAATAAATAGTTATTTAATATCAGATAAATTAAAAATTCAAAATTTTATTACTACCTCGATTAAAAAAGATGAATTCATTTTAAATAAGTTAAAAAATAGATTTTACAATAATGGATACTTATCTCCTTCTGGAGTAAAGGATTTTATGGACTGTTCATTAAAGTTTTATTATAAATATGTTGCAAATATTAAAGAGTTAAATGAAATATCTGATGAAATTCCTAAACTAGATTTTGGAAAAATTACTCATAAAGTTTTAGAAATACTTTATTCTGATGTAATACAATCCAAGAAAAAAAAATATATTGATTCAAACGATTTTTTTATTATTAAAAATAGTATTTCTGGAACTTTAAGTAATGTGCTAAAAAATCATTTTAGATTGAGTAAAAGAAATGAACTAAAAATGGAGGGTAGTAATATTATAATTGAGGAGATAATGAAAGACTATATTTCAAAAGTAATATCTCTTGATGAAAAATATGCTCCTTTTGAAATTATTGATTTAGAGGGAGATTCTACTAAAGGATATATTAAAAAAATAAATATCTCTGAAAAATATTCTGTTAATATATCAGGAGTTATAGATAGGGTTGATAAAAAGAATAATACTTATAGAATAATTGACTATAAAACAGGAGGTGATATTAAAAAAGTTAAAGATTTGGATTCAATATTTTCTTTAGAGAGAAAAGACAGAAATAATGCTATTTTTCAATTGCTTTTTTATTCTCTATTACTCAATGAAAAAAAACAAAATAGTTTACCGATACTTCCTAGAATGAAAATTGTATCAGCTATCGAGTGGGTAGATGAGGTTTTTTTATCAATAG
>JAYPDR010000008.1:0-25224 GCA_038125345.1 Marinoscillum sp.
GGAATGGATAAGAAAGATTTACAAAAGATTGTTTTTGATAAGGAATCAAACTCCTTGGTTGGTAAAACTACAATTATTTATTTAATTCTTTTATTTTGATATTCCTAAATTCTACAGGATGGCCCTCAGACTGCAAAGATATATAGCCCTCAGATAACTTATCACTTTCCTTTAAAATGTAATTTTTAGGAACTCCATCTCCACCTACCCTAATATTTGTGTATGTTAAAACGGTATCTTTTTCTACTAGATGGTGTATTAATGAATCTGAATATACTATTGCCTCAACATGAATCCAGTCATCTTCATTATAAGTTAATGAAGTTGAATTAATGCAATGATATTTAGCTTTTATACCATCTATATCTACATCTGTCCCTGGAGTACAAATATTAGCAGTTGACCTATCTCCTTTGTTAATTCCACCTAAAAGTTGGAATTCTGCACTCACTGGAAAATCTTGATCTATCAACATTGATTTTGGATCTTGTGAATGAAGCATTATTCCACTGTTTTTTAAAGACCATGTAGGTGCATCTTTTAAATGATTACCACTAAATTTATACTCTAAGCTCAAATGATAATTTTTAAATATTCTGTCAGTGAAAAAAATATGACCAAATTTATCTTCAAATAAATCATAATTTTCATAAGAAATCTTAAGAGAACCATCTTGAACTTTAAAAGTATTGTTGTAATTTAAACCTAGTTCGTAGTTTCTAATTTTAATTTCCCACCCATCTAAACTCTCACCATTAAATATATATTTCCACTCATTAATACCTTGCAGATAAATTGAAAAAACAAAAAGAAAAAGTTTAGAGTAAATAATAATCATTTTTTAACTCTGAAATTTGTAGATTAAAATATTCGTACCATTTAGTTCCTTCTTTTTTTGCTAATTTATGGATATTGTTATTCTTCCAGTCTTTTATTGAATTTCCATCCTTCCAATATGATAAAAAAATATTCCTGTCTAGATCTTTAAAAACTTCATGACCTAAGTATCCTTTATTTTTTTTTACCTCCTTAATAGTTAATTTGTCCATTACTTCGTATCCATCAAGATCATTAGAAAATTTATAAATAAAGGAAACTATAGTTGATCCTTTTGGTATTAATTTAGCCATGTTAATATTTGCTTATCTAACCAGAGATAGAATTCTAGTAAGAAGATAAACTAAAAATCCATATAAGGTTGTTGTTAAAGAAACTTTCAATCCTCCAGCCAGCATAGACTGAGAGATATTTCCAATTTCTTCAATTGCAGAAAAAGCATCATATATTCCAATTATAGTTCCAAAAATACCAAATGCAAGACCTAAGCTACCATAGGTTTTAAGGTTTTCACTGTGAGTATAAAAAGACACAAGAGATAAAATCAATGTTATTGATATCAAAGACATAAATAACACTCCTCCTTGATAAAAAAAATCAATCATATTTTAATATTTAATTTTTCAATTCTTTCCTTACTTCTACTTTTATTTGCTTCTTTCCATTAATAACTGTTGAATCAATAGTAACTGATACCCCTTCTTCTGAATTAGATTTCTCTATTATTTTTTTTACATCAGTTTCAATATCAAGGGATCCATTAGAATTTAGTTTTTTCATAATAAAATGACCTTCATCCTCACTGAGATGATCAGCATCTAAATGAATCATAAATTCTTTTTTCGTACCAGTTAATTCATCATCATCTGAATAAAAAACTCCTTTAAGTGAATTGTTTGAATTATTTCCCAAAAGATATCCAAGTAAAAAGAAAATAACTGAAAATATTAGAATTTGTTTAAAATTATCGTTAATCGAGCTCATTTTTAAATTTTAGGTTAATAATTAAAATTAAATCATTCAATTTCTCTAAAAAAATAATTTTAAAATTTTTTCGGGAAGTATTTTTATGAGAATAGATATAATTTTCCATCTTTTTGTAACATACAAAATTCTTCTTTTATTCTCGATACCTTCAACAATCTGATGACATGCTTTATCAACTGAAGAGACCCAAAAATATTTATCTTTATTCCCCATTAATATTTCAGTATCAACAAAACCAGGCCTTATATCTGTAAGAATTATAGGGAGTTTGAGTTTAAACGATTTAAATCTTAATCCTTGTAGATAATTAGCCTGATATGCTTTTGAAGCATTATATGATGGGCTTACACCATTACCTATCTCTGAAGCAACAGAGCTTATATTTACTATGTGACCAAATCCTCTTTTTTGGAAATATTTGTAGGACTGAGTAATTACCTGAACAAATCCAGAAACATTAAGATTATTTACTTTTTTTTCAATCTCATAATCAAGCTGCTTATTAACAATCCCTATTCCTGAACAATAAATAATTAAATCTATATCACCCATTTTCTCAATAAAAAAATCAATTAGTTTATCATTTTTTTCATTTGAAGAATCGAAAACCTTACAGATAACATTTGAGCTATCAATATTTTTAATTTCATTGAGTCTATCTCCTCTCCTAGCAGAGATACCAATCATATAACCTTTCTTTAGAAGTTCAATTGATATTCCTCTACCAATTCCAGAAGATGCACCAATTATTATTGCATTTTTCGTTTTCATGAATCTATTAAAAATTAGTTAGGGTCACAATTTATAAAATTTGGCTTAGGTAAAGTCCAAGAATCTGCACCAAAATTGAATTCTTTACAATTATTAACATTATCAGTTTCCCAAACAGATAGATCATCATTAAAATATTTTGAATTATAAAACATTTTCTCCATGTTAGTTACATTCTCAACATTCCATTTTTTTAAATCAGAGCTAATATCTGAGTTATAAAACATTTCTTGCATTTCAACAACTTTTGATACATCCCAAAGAGATAAATCTGGTTTTGAAAACAAGGCATTTTTGAACATCATTTTCATATTGATAACATTAGATACATCCCATTTAGATATATCAACATCAATTTTGTATGAATAAAAAAATAATCCCTCCATATCTTCTACTTTGCTTACATCCCAATTTGAAATATCTTGATTAAAACTATCTGTATTCCAAAATGTATAATTCATTGATTTTACATTACTCAGATCCCATGAAGACATATCAAATTTGTCACTTATGGTACATGGTGTACCACATAAAAACCAAAGCTTATTTAAAAATGTGGTCACAAATATTTCGTCTCCTTTATAATGAGAAGGTGAAAAACTTAATAAATGATCCCAATCTTTTATTATTACAACTTTTGATCCTTTATATAATACTATTTCTCCAATAGAATCTCTAGCTTCATCAATAGCTTTGAGGGTTACCCCATTTTGATCAAGATAAATAAGTGGACAACCTGATTGAGAAACTGAAGTATTTGGTGGAGTGTTGGGGCATATATCATTTTCATTAATAACTCCATCATTATCATAATCAGATTGAAGACTTGTACATCCGACATTATTAACAATAAGTCCATAGGGCGTATCATTACATTGATCAACATCATCATTTATACCATCACCATCTGAATCCTTCATCTTGAATTCCGCATATATTTTTTTATTTTCATTCATTATTATTGTAATTGAAGGCTCATTGCTTGAAACGCTTCCACTCCAACCCACAAACTCATAGTATTCATTTGGAAACGCTTCAATAAATAATTCTTCTCCTGAATTATAATATCCACCATAGATATTTAATTTTCCACCAAAATCAGGAAAAATTATAGTCTCTAATAAAAATGTTTCTTGTTTATAACATGAAATGATAATTATGAAAATGATTAAGTACTTTAAACCTCTCACAAATTCTTAGTTAATAAAATCAAAAGAATGGGTATATTTTAAAGTTAATTGCTGACTATTAAGAATATCATCTTTTATAATATTTAAGACAATAAAAAGACCAGTATTAGCATCTCTAAGAACTCCAAACCTTGTATTAACTGATATCAAATCAAGTAAACTATTATGCTGAATGAGACATTGGATAAACATTCTAGGATTAAATGCATAAGTCATTCTTAGACTTGATATAATGGCATTTAATTTATCGTCGTCCCTTTTAATATTATTTGAATTAATACCTAAAGTACTACTAAATTTATCTCCCTCTCTAAAATTTAAAGAAGCATTATTTGATAATTTTGACCCTCCAAAATACCCCCCGATAGTGGTTCGAGTATTAAAAGAAACTTTATGATTATTATTTGTCATGAACACTAATTGAACTTCGCTATTATTATACTCTCCATTTTGGATATCAAGATCAGATATTAAAAATGGCTCATCAACCCACTCTTTTCTTATATTATATCCAGTATGAATCTCTAATCCATTTTTCCATACCCAATGAGTATCAATATGTGTGTAAGTAGTAACTATATTTCCACTTGTATCAAAATAATATCTCCCTGAGATATGTGGTCTGTATTCAAGTAATTTTCTATCTTGAGAAACTCTTACAGTTCTAAAGATAAGATACTGTGGTTTTTTAAATGAAGATCTTTCCAGATAACCTACTTCAGGGTTAAAACCTTCTCCTACTTCTGAATATTGTGCTAGAATATTCCATCTATTCCAATCATAATTAGCATTTATCTTAAAGGCATGATCATTACTATTTATTCCAGGTGTTGAGCTTTTAGAAATAAAACCTGATACTTTAGCTTTTTTACCAATTCCCCATACTCCATCAATAGCAAAAACATTATTATTATATTCTTCACCAGGCTGAGATTTTCCGATAAAAGCAGCACCTAATGATGACCTTGAATTAGTAAAATTATGATTAACTCTAGTAATGTAAAAATTATTTTTTTTAATATTTGAATCTAAAATTTCATCTGTAGACATACTTAGAACACCAATATTTGTGTTACCTACCTTACCTGATAATCTTCCACCTCCTTTAATTGGAACAACAGATCCTGTTTCAGATATACCAATTTTTCTACTAAAAAATAAATCAATTTCTCCAGGACTCCCTACAGAAAATAATCCAGCGTTTTCTAAGAAAAAAGATCTTTTTTCAGGATAAAACAGATTAAATCTATCAAGGTTAACTTGTTGATTATCTACTTCAGCTTGAGCAAAATCTGTGTTATAAGTTAAATCCAAAGTTAGAGACGGAGTAATACTATATTTCATATCAGCCCCTATATCTATATTAGATGAAAAATTCTCTACTTTTTCATTATTAGTAAATTGAATTAAAGTATAAGGAAGAAATTTTAAATTTCCTGGTTTTTTTATAGATAAACCATCCATTTTACCTGCTAAAGAAACTCTTTTAATATTAAAATTAAAACCCAAAGGAAGTGGTGCCCAGAAAGAAATTTCATTTGATTTTATAATATTTCTTTGAAAATTTATCCCCCAAGTTTTATTTTGGCCTTGATTAAATCTAATAGAATTTAGTGGTATTGCAAATTCTGCACTCCATCCATAATCACCTACTTCTGTTTTGACCTCCCATGCTGCATCCCAATTTAAATTTGTACCTCCTATCACCCCCCCTTGCTGCCTTTGAGCAGTTCTATTCCCTACCCCCTCATTGTCTATTTGTGCATCATACTCCACTCCAGCCGAATTTGTTCCAAATAAAAAACCATTTTGCTGATCATTATAAGTATCAATAATAAATAAAAAACTATCGTCTGCGTCAAGATTAGCATCTCTTCTAGAGTCAGATACGACTAGTGCTTTTGGATTTGAATCATAACAAACAACACCTACAAACATAGTTGTGTTATTGAAAGCAACTTTTATATCTGTATTTTCGGATGACAACATACCAAATGAAGGTTTTGATTGAGTCATTGGACCAATATCTGTAATGTTTTTCCATATAAAATCATTAATTACATCTCCGTCGATATTAGGAGAATCAGTAATATATGTAACATTAAAAGATGGTCTTTCTATTAAAGTCTTATCTTGAGAGAAACAATAAAAAGGTATAATAAATATTAGCAATAATCTTTTCATCATTTTATAATGGGATACATATTAAATTTTTTACTATCAAAAAATTGAATTCTGTTTGGAATTACTTTCTCAATCTGATTTTTTAAAGTTTCAGAAATTCTATCACTTCTATATCTTACAGCTAAATAAGGTAAATAGCTTTCTGAAACATCTTCTCTCAAAGGATTATCTCTAGCATAATCAGAAATAAATTCACAATCATCTCTCTGAGCTTGTAACCATTCTTCAGAAAGAGCATAGTAACTATCTAATGATGTATGAGATGCCTCGTGTACAAATGTTTCCTCTAAAATTCCTTGGTTTTCATAATATTTTTCTGAATAATCTGTGTGAATTAATAGATTATTGTTCCCTCCCCCAAAAGGCTCTACTCCTCTATGAATCCATGAAGTCTCCACATCTTTTCTTAATTCAGTTGTTAATCTTCCAATTACAATAGCATACTTCAAAGCATAAGTTTCCGCATTCTCTATGTTTTCAAACTCAGGATTAACTTGAAATTCAATAGATAAATTGTCATCATAATCAGCCCTAAATAAAAATGGCTCAGTAGTAATCCAATCTTTCACTCTTCTATCATACATTGATCTTGTTTCTTTACCCTGATAAGTTAGACTAACAAATGTTGAGTAATCTTTATCAGTGATAATATCTGGATCTATAAAAATTGTCCCTGAAAAAGGTGGATTATAAATTTCATTGCAAGAATTATTTTCATGATCTAAATTATTTGAACAAGAAAATAATAGAAAAAAAGCAATAAGATTTTTCACAAAATAAAATTCTTCATTTGATCTAATGTAAATGTAAACTTTTATATAACCAACTAAAGAAATTTTTAAAATTCTTTCTTTTATTAATTATCATTTTATAATATTTACAAAAATGAAATCGGCGTTTCCAAAATTTTCTCAAAATGACCCTAAAAAATTTTTCAGAACATTAAATTCAAGAATAAATAATTATTTCAAAGAAAATAATTTAAAGAAAACTGGTAACTGGAAGTTATACTTAAAATCAATAATAATTTTTGGAATTTTCTCAATTCCATACTTTTTAATTATGTTTTATGATTTTAATCAGTGGGTAAGTTTGGGTCTTGTTATAATTATAGGAATTGGAATGGCTGGTGTTGGAATGAATATTATGCATGACGGTAATCATGGTGTTTTTTCTAGTAGAAAATGGGTAAATAAACTGATGGGCAGCAGTATTTATATTTTAGCTGGAAATGCATATAATTGGCAAATTCAGCATAATGTTTTACACCACACCTATACAAATATTCATGGTCATGACGAAGATTTAGACGCAGGTAGAGTTCTTAGATTTAGTGAACATAGTATGTGGAAGCCTCATCATAAGCTACAACATATCTATTCATTTCTATTATATGGATTGATGACCTTGAATTGGGCTGTAATAACTGACTATTTCCAAACAAGCAGGTATATTAAAAGAAAACTTTCTTTCAAAAAATTTGTCAATCCAACTAAACAATGGATAAACCTAATAATTACTAAAATTCTCTATTATTCTATTTGGATTGTACTTCCTATTATTTATTTAGATTATGCATGGTGGAAAATAGTCATTGGATTCGTTGTAATGCATTATACTGCTGGAATCATTTTAAGTACTATTTTTCAATTAGCCCATATTGTTGAAAAAGTTAAAATGCCTTTACCCTCAAATACATTAGGAATGAAAAATACATGGGCTATTCATCAGTTATTTACAACATCAAACTTTTCAACTAATAATAAAATAATGAACTGGTTTTCAGGAGGTCTTAATTTTCAGGTTGAGCATCATCTTTTTCCTAATATCTCTCATATTCATTATAAAAAATTATCTGAGATTGTTAAGAAAACAGCAAAAGAATTTAGTTTGCCATATAATGAGTACAAAACCACTAGAGATGCTCTGAAGTCACATTATTTATTTTTAAAATCAATGGCTAAAAAACCTCTTAGTATTGCAAACTAATTTAAATTATTGTAAGTTAAATTTTATTTAATTACATAAACAATGAAGTATTTTATAATTTTATTATCTCTTCTTACATTATCATGTAATAATTCTAAAGATAAAATAGCTGTTTATATGTCTCCTACCTGTGGATGTTGCAAAAAATGGGTATCTCATCTTGAAAGTAATGGTTTTAATGTTGAAACTATTTATGAAAATAATATGCGATCAATAAAATCAAAATATAAAATATCTCAAAAAAACACCTCATGTCATACTGGAGTAATTGGATCCTATTACATTGAAGGTCATGTCCCAGCAAATGAAATTAGAGAGCTTTTAGAAAAAAGTCCTGATATTTCTGGATTGACAGTTCCTGGAATGCCAGCAGGTACTAATGTTCCAGGAATGGAAACTATTAATGATAAAGCCGAATACGATGTTCTCTATGTCAATAAAGATGGTTCTTCGGCTGTATGGAAACATTACAATTAAATAAATTTCTTCTCGAGCTATATGATATTAGTATCCAAAGTCATAAAAAACTTGATGGATATGATAATCAAAATTATTTAATTAAATCAAGGTCTAGTCAAAAGTTTATATTAAAGATTTATAATTTTTCTCAAGAAAACTTATCTTTTATTCAAGCTGAAAATGATTGCCTAAATTATCTCTCAAAATTTAGAAAATCTCTATATCCTCGTCCAATTAAATCTCTCAAAAATTCTTATGCAGAAATTGTTGAATTAGATAATTCCAAAAAAATAATAAGAATGCTCTCTTATTTAGAAGGAACTTTTATTGGAGAAGTTAAGCAAACTCCTCATTTATATAAATCCATAGGTAGACTAATTGCCAACTTATCAAAACAATTAAAAAATTATAAAAATCATATACTTTCAACGAGAAAATGGCAATGGGATATTCAGTACCTTCGCTTAAATAAAAAATATCTACCATACATAAATAATCCATCAGACAGAAAGATTGTGCAATATTTTATGCAACAATTTGAAGAAAATGTTATCCCTAAGATTGATAGTTTAAGGACAGCTGTAATTCATAATGATACTAACGAGTGGAATATATTAATTAATAGAGAAAACAAACTATCTATTATTGATTTTGGAGACTTAACTAAATCACAACTAATAAATGAGGTGGCAGTTACTCTTACATATGCTTCATATAACTCTAAAAATCCTTTAGATTCAGCCTCTATTGTTTTAAAATCTTTTAATAAAATAATTAAATTGACGGATAAAGAAATATCTCTTTTATACTATCTAATTTCTGCAAAATTATGCATAAGTGTTTGTAATTCTGCCTATTCTAAGAAAGTAAATCCAGAAAATAAATACGCACTAGTTTCAGAAAAAAAAGCTTGGAAAATGTTAAGATTTCTTGTTAAAACTAGCCCAGTTTATGTTGAAAATATTTTTAGGAAAGCAGTTGGAAAAAAAATAAAAAAAAATAAGAATGTAAATGAACTTATTAAAAAAAGAGAAAAAGTAGTAAGTAAACTCCTATCAATTAGTTACAAAAAACCAATAGTTTTTGAAAGTTCAGCATTTCAGTACATGTTCGATAATTTGGGAAATAGTTATCTTGATGCATATAATAATATACCTATTGTTGGGCATGCTCACCCTAAAATTAATGAAGCAATTAGTAATCAGTCTAAAAAACTTAATACTAATACACGATATATATATGAAGGTCTATATGATTACTCTAAAATGCTTCTGAAAAAATTCCCTAAAAAATTGAATAAAATTTATTTTGTAAATTCTGGAAGTGAAGCCAGTGACCTCGCTATTAAATTAGCTCTAAGCCATTCAAGAAATGAAAAAGTTATGGTTTTAGAGAATGGTTATCATGGAAATACTCAGAGAGGAACAGAAATAAGTCATTATAAATTTTCTCAAAAAAAAGGAATTGGAAAAAAAGATTATGTTGTAACTGTTCCCATGCCCAGTTTATTCAATAATAAATTTAATGGATCTAATAAAAAAATAGGCGAGAAATATGCTATTCATGCTTCAAAATCTATAAATAATATAGCTGCTTTCATTTCTGAACCTATTTTAGGTTGTGGTGGACAAGTAGTTTTACCTCCAAACTATCTTAAAATTATTTACGAAGAGATTAGAAGAAAAAAAGGTGTATGTATTAGTGATGAAGTCCAAACTGGATTTGGTAGGTTAGGAAAATATTTTTGGGGTTTTGAAATGCATGATGTTATTCCTGACATTGTAATACTAGGAAAATCAATAGGAAACGGACATCCAATTGGTGCAGTCGTAACTACATCTGAAGTGTCCAAATCTTTTGAGAAAGGAGTAGAATTTTTTAGTTCATTTGGAGGTAATCCAATATCATGTGCTGTAGGTATATCTGTACTAGAAATAATTGAGCAGGAAAATTTACAAGAAAATGCTAGGATTGTTGGAAATTATTACAAAAAACAATTAAAAAAAGTTCAAAAAAAATTTCCGTGTATTGGTGATGTTAGAGGTGAAGGTCTTTTTCTTGGATTTGAAATTGTAAAAGAAAATTCAAAAATTCCAGATACTGATTTAGCCCAAAAAATTAAAAATGAGCTGAGAACAAATAAAGTATTAGTTGGATCTGATGGCCCGTATAATAATGTTATAAAAACAAAACCCCCACTATGTTTTTCAATGAAAAATGTTGATACTGTTATTAATTCTCTTGAAAAAATATTGGGATTTTACTTTCCTAAAGATATTAAGTTAGAAAATAATTTATAAGCTCCACTCACTCCAGAAGGTAATTGTCGGAACCATGAATATGAGGTATATACAAAATGACCCTTTCCAACTTTTGATATTAAAATCCCTCCTTTATTAGCTTTTTCTCCTTGATCATTAGATGATATTATCACCTCATATTCTTCAGACCATGAATCAGGGAAATATAGTCCTCTTTCCTGAACCCATCCATCAAAATCATTTTGAGAAATTTTATTTGGATAATTTAATGCCCTATGTTCTTTATTTAAAATTATAACAGATGCATCTTCTTGAGAAACTCTATTTCTGGAAAGAGTAAGAGGGTAAGGAGCAAATTTATCAGTATCTAAATTTCTAGAAGTGTTGTACTGCACTATTACATTCCCTCCTTTACTCATAAATTCATTCAAAATTGGCTTAATTTCAAATAAAGAATTATCAGAATTAAATGCTCTAATTCCTAAGATTATGGCATCATAATTAGATATTTTTTGTATAGATATATCATCTTTTTCTAGTAGGTCAACTTCATATCCTACAGTAGAAAGTGCTTCAGGTATTTTATCACCACTTCCCATTATATACCCAATTTTATTAGACTTAATATTTAAATTAAAATCGATTATTTTAATTTCAGAAGATGGAAATCTAGTCTGAGGAGATATATGATCGTAATTAACTAATTCAATACCCCTACTATACTTAATACCATCAATATCAGAAAAAAATGAAATATTATTATCTCTTTTCACTCCATTTAATAAGGTTACCTCAAAACTGATATCAACTTTATCATTTTTGTTTTTTAGGTTTACATCTACATACTCAGGTTCAACTTTTATATTCTCATCAACATCTGGGTAAATTCTTGCACTCATGTTATTAACTCCAGAAATAATTTCAAGATCAATTTTCTTTTTATTTGTGTTAACAAATAATTCAAGTTTGTTTTTTGGATTTATATAGATAGGATTTCCAATTACAAATGGCTTATAGTCATCCCCTTTTACAGGATTATTCTTTTTAAATACAACAGGAGACAAATAAGAAATTAATTGATTATTTATCCTAAAAGTAAACTTTGATAATATTGATGGCTCATTATCTGCATTTCCAACATCAAGTAAATTCTCTATGTTATAACTTCCGAAATTAGGTTTTTCTCTGAGCCAATATTTTTCTGAAAAAGTAAGAGAGTTAGGAATAATTACTTTCTTATTTAGAGATAGTAAAATGTTATTATCGAGAGTGTCTCCAATAATATACTCATTATCAAAAACCTCGATCTTCTCAAGTTTTATTAAGTAAGGACTTCTATTAATTACATCAAAATTTATTGTAATTTCATTTCCAGAGGAAGCTAAATCTACATTAGATAAAGATTCAAAAAACAATCCTGATGAAGCTTTTATTAGATTTTTAATTTCATTCTTTTTAATTTCCCTCCAATCTCTATCAACTAACCTATTTAACTCTTTATAAGCTAAAGAAAGATCATCTATTATCTTGTATGGATAATCTATATTAAATGAATCTTGAGCTTTTTTAATATGATTTAATAAGGTCTCAGTTGGATTAACCCTCTCCCAAGAGGTTTCAATATCTTCCATTAGATCATTAGTAGATTTTTTTCCCTGAGAGTAAATTAAATATTCAATTTCGCTACCCCTTCTTCTGAGTGAACCAAAAGCTTGGCTTTTATGCATAGATCTACTTTCTGAAGCCAATTCATTGTACGACTTGCCAATTTTAGAGTTATAAACACCTACATCTAATTTTATCATTTCACTTTCATCTAATTCATTGATATTTGTAAAAAAAGAGGATGTATTCCACATTATTCTCTTTGGTTTCCATACTTTAACATACTCTAACTGTTCAGGAAATGCATCTGGATCTCCTGAAAGATTAAAAGCTTTATTTGCAAGTATTGCAGATGAAGTATGATGACCATGTGTTATACCAGGAGTCTGATTAAATCTTGTAATTAAAATGTCAGGCCTGAATTTTCTAATTATCCACACAAAGTCTGATAAAATTTTTTCTTCATTCCAAAATTTTAACGTTTCAACAGGACCTTTTGAATACCCAAAATCTAATGCAGAAGAAAAAAACTGTTTACCTCCATCAATTTTTCTTGCTTCCAATAGCTCTTGAGTTCTAATTACTCCAAGATTTTCTTTAAGATGAGTACCTAAAAAGTTTTGACCTCCTCCACCTCTTGTTGCAGAAAGATATCCTGTCTCATATTTTCTTTCATTTGCTAAATAAGTTATTAACCTAGTGTTTTCATCATCAGGATGCGCTGCTATATATAATACCTTACCAAAAACATCTAGTTTGTCTAGCATAAAGGAAATATTTGAGGATGAATAGAAATTTAACTCCTGACCAAAAAATGGATTAATTGAGCAGAAAAGAGAAGTAATTAATAGTGATATTATTTTTAAATTCATTCTAAATTATAGATTAAAACTTAAGCAATTGTGTGTTTTATTTTAATAATTACCTTTTAAAACCATCTACATTCTCTCTATAATCAATCACGAACCCATTCTCTAAAGCAAAATCTTTGAACTCTTTAGTAGCAGGTCCTGTTACTATGAATTTTTCGAGAGTAAAAAGATTAAAGAATCTCTCAAAATATGGACTATTTATAAAGTTTTGTCCATGTTTTATACCAGAACTACTTTCATCATATTTTTCATATAAAGTGATAGATTTCTTATCTTCCGAAATATAGTAGGCATATTCTAAACAAAAGCTTTCAGATTTTAAAACATTTTCAGTAATCTCATTAATAAACTGATTTAAATCTTCTGTTGAATTTTCATTGACTTTAAGATCAATTATAAACGTAATATTTTTTGAAGATGAATTTCTTAAAAATTCATTTGAATTATTTTTTACTTCATTACATGAGAATAAAAATAAAAAGGAAAATATATGTGGTAAAAATTTCATAATAAGATGTATTAGTTAAGTTTCACTCTTGCTAAATAATCAAAAGCTGTAATAAATAAATATTTTTCATCATTATCAAATGCACAGTTCAAAGCATTACTAGATGTTCCAATTGTTGCTAAATGATTTCCTTCAGGACTTAAAATTAAGACTCCTCCTGGACCTGTAGAAAATACATTACCAGATGAGTGAACTTTTAAACCATCAAACCACGATCCTTCGTGTGATTTAATAATTTCTGAGCCATCAAAAAAAATTTCTCTATTCTCAAGTCCATTATCAGTAATATCAAATTTTGTTATTATTGGATAATTAACATCAGATGAATTTACATAGAGAATTTTATTATCTGGTGATATTGCAATACCGTTTGGGAGTAATAAGTCATCTACCAAAAGTTCTAATACGCCATCACTTGTTAACTTATATACTCCATTTTGAGTCTGTTCTTTTAATTCACTAGTAAATAGCTTAGCTAAACCAAATCCATATGGTGGATCAGTAAAGTATAAGTCACCATTAGAGGAAAAAACAAGATCATTAGGACTATTTAATAATTTACCTTTATAATTATCAACTAACGTTTCGAATTCAGAATTTTGATTATTCCATTGCAATAATTTTGCAATTCTTCTATCTCCATGTTGTGCAAGAATTAAATTTCCTTCAGAGTCTAAAACCATTCCATTAGATCCTAAAATACCATCTGATTCTACTGGAACAATTCCAGTATAACCACTTGGATCTAGAAAAAGAGACATTCCTGAATCTTCTGTCCAAATAAACACTTTATTCAAGGCTGCTTGAGTAAAAAGTAAAGCATTTAGATTATCAACCCAAATAGGTCCTTCAGCAATTACTAAAGAGTCAGCTAATAACTCAATTCTTGAATTTTCATCAACGAACTGTTTTGCAGACTCATCAAAAATTGAAATATTACCCCTAGTCAATCTAGTGTATTTTTTTTCATCAGAAGATGAAGAGCATGAAAATAGAATAAGTAAGATTATTAGATAAGAATATTTCATATCAATGCTTATTTTTTTTACTAATGTAAATATATAATATCAATTATTGATATTGATTTAACAAAGCTTCTCTCATCAATGAAGGAGGCATATTACCAATTTTAAGAAGATCTTCATGAAAGTTAGAAATATTAAAATGATCTCTTTTTATTTTTTTATACTCTTCTCTCATTTTTAAAATTTCGGTCATGCCTATAAAATAACCAATAAAGTATCCTGGTCTAGAAGAAGAAGAATCTATCTCAAGTTGAGCAGCCCATCTTAAAAAACCAACTTTTTCAATCATCAAGGAGATAGCATCTTCATAAGATAATTTTCCAGTATGCATTCCTACATCGTAAATTACTCTTGCATTTCTCCATAATCGCAGTTGTAATTGTCTCAATTTTATTTTCTTATTTGGATAGAAGTCTGTTTCTAACATTAACTGTTCATTATAAAGTCCCCATCCTTCACTAAATAAAGAAATTCCATTTTCTCTTCTTAATTTCCTTGGATTATGCATCTGATAAAGTCCTTGGATATGGTGTCCAGCATAAGTTTCGTGAGGAGAAGTGACAATTATTACACCCCAATCATGTTCTACTAAATATTCATTTTTAGTTTTTGAATCCCATGTTTCTTCGTAAGGATTAATTTTCCATTGTGAGGTAAAGTATCCTTCATCATCTAAACCCTTAGAAATTGAAAAGTTTCCGTAGTAAGAGGTTTTTCTTAGATACTCTTCTCTTGGAACCACAAAGACTCGTTCTTTCCATGGAATTGGTATCAAATTATTATTTTTAATATGATCTCCTGATTTATTAACCCAAAGCTGATGAGCATAAATCATGCTATCAGGGTTTGGAAATTCATTTTTAATTTCTCTTAAGACTTCATAAACATTTTTTGTAGAATCAATCTCTTTTGATAATTTCTCCATTTGAATAAGAGTATTATTAAATTCTTTCCAACCAAAATCCCATAGGGATTCATCATTATAATCAAGTAAAAATTGATTTTTTAAAATATTATTGTAAGTTTTTTTTCCTATAGAGAATGATGAAACCTTTTTTTTAGGAAGATCTTGGTCTAAAAATTTAATGTAAGATTTAAGCTTAAGTAAAACTTCATTACTTAATTCTAGTATTCTACTTTTTTGATCTTCTGAAATAATTTCACATTTTTCAAAAAAAGATTCTATTTCATCAGTAAATATAGAACTTGAATTTTGAGCCATAAATAATCCAAGTTCTTGAAATCTAGGAACAAAAAAAGTTAGCTGTTTTGGGGCTAACTCTAAATCACTTTTTATTATAGGTAGATAAGTAAGTAAAAAATTAATTTTTTCTTTACAATCCTTTGGACCATTTAAGGTTAATGATATATCTCTAAATCTCATGTAGTCTCTAGGATCTTTTTTCCATGATTGGATTTCTTCATATTCAATGATTTTTCCTACAATAATACTTTCTATAAATTTATAATCTATAGTGTTCTCTTTACTCAATTTTTCAACTTGAATTCTTTTAAGTATATCAATCTTATTTTTGAATTCATTTAATTCACTTGATAAGAAATCATTACTCAATCTTCGTTTATTAACAGAACTATTAGACTTAAGGTTAAAATCATTAACAAAACTCTCAAACTTTTTATTTTCCGAATTATTTTCAAATACTAAAACTATAAGAGCAAATAATACAGGAATTAATAATATCTTTTTATTAAAAATCATAATCTAAAGTAATAAGTTATAAATTTATAAATATTAATATGAAACCTAACACTCTCCTTTTTTTATTAACATTTATCATATCCTGTAATACTAATGATAATTTTGTTAGATCTCCATTTTCTAATTTAGATACTTTAGCTACAAATGATTGGTGGAACAGAGAAGTGAACCCTATAATTAATATGAAAGTAGATAGAAATGATGTTATTGCATTTGGAATATATACTCTCTCTAAAAATACTCTCAAATTAACTGCTCAGTTATTTCCTCTCTATCCAGAAGAAAGTAGAATTGTATCTCTTGAATTTTTAGATGATAATAATTGGATTGAAATTGATTCAAAAAATATAAATGAAATAGGATGGTCTACGACATTTAAAATTGATAACTGGGATGACTCTAAAGAGGTTAGATATAGATTAAAGCATGGAAAAGAGGCATACTTTGAAGGTCTGATTAGAAAAAATCCTGTAGATAAAGATATTCTTACACTAGCTGCATTTTCATGTAACAGTAATAAGGATAGAGGAGACAGAATAAATTATATAAAAAATATTAATCATATTGATCCGGATATATTATTCTTTGCAGGTGATCAGTCATATGATCACAAAGAACATACTGCCGCATGGTTAAAGTTTGGAATGCAGTTTAGAGATATTTTTAGAGATAGACCTTGCATAACAATCCCTGATGATCATGATATTGGACAGGGAAACCTCTGGGGTGAAAATGGGAAAGTTGCTACATCTCCTGCAGGAAATGACGGGGGCTATTATTATGATAAGGAATATATAAAAATGGTGGAAAGAGCTCAGACAAGTCATTTACCTGACCCTTTTGATGGCACACTCATTGAGCAGGGAATTGGTGTCTACTTCACAAATCTAGAATATGGTGGAGTAGATTTTGCTATAGTCGAAGACAGAAAGTTTAAATCTGGTCCAAATGGAAAAATTCCCCAACAAGGTCCAAGGCCTGATCATATTCTCAACCCTAAATACGATCCTCAATCTATTGATTTAGATAATCTAACTTTATTAGGTGAAAGACAACTTAATTTTTTAAATACATGGGGTAAAAACAAAAATTTTATGATGAAAGCAGTGTTATCTCAGACCGGATTCTGTGGAGGAGCTCATCTTCATGGAACTAAAGATAATAGATTACATGCTGACTTAGATTCAAACGGATGGCCTCAGAAAGGAAGAAAGAAAGCCTTAAAATTAATTAAAGAAGCAAATGCAGTCCATATCGCTGGAGATCAGCACTTGGCAACGGTTATAAAACATGGAATAGAAGATTTCGATGATGGTCCATGGGCCTTTGTGGTACCAGCTATAATAAATAATTATTATAGTAGATGGTGGTGGCCTGAGGATGAAAATAAAGGAGTCTACGGAAACAATGAACTGCCTTGGACTGGAAGATACTTAGATGGCTTTAATAATAAAATAACTATGCACGCGTACGCAAATCCAGACACAAACTCAAATGGAGCTGGTTATGGTATAATAAAATTTAATAAAGAGGATAATAAGGTGACATTTGAATGTTGGCCAAGATTTGTAGATGTTTCTAAAGATGACTCTAAACAATTTAAAGGTTGGCCAATAACAGTTGATCTCAATTAGATTTTTTCCATCTATCAGGATGTAATGCGTCATATTCTTTCCCCATACCTAAGTCCATAAATACCGGATCAATCATATCTTTCTCCCACTCTTCAAATTTTGATTTCAGCCTATTATATATATTTTTTGAAGAACTTATAATATTATTTTCCTCACCTAAATCATTAGTTAAATCAAAAATAAATTCTTCATCTTTAATTCTAATATATTTATATCTCTCATCTCTAATTGCATCAATATCCTTATCTCTGTTCTGCCAGTATAAATACTTATGAGGATAATCTTTATTCTCTCCATTTATATAAGGAATTAAATCAATTCCATCTATTTCATTCTTTATGAAACTATTTGCGTTAGCAGCTGAAGCAATAGTTGCAAAAATATCAAGAGATATAATTGGTTTATCATAAGCTATACCCTTTCTTATTTTTTTTGGCCACTGCATAACAAATGGAACTCTTATGCCTCCTTCAAAATAATCTCCCTTAATTCCTCTAAGTGGCCCATTATCTGAATGATTATACCATTCAACTCCTCCATTATCCGAAAAGAAAAATACAATTGTGTTTTCAAAAACATTTTTTTCTTTAAGCTTGTCAAGTATTAATCCAATACCATCATCCATTGATGTAACCATTGCAGCATATTTTCTCCTCTCTTCTTTGACAATATGATTATTTCTTTCTAAGTCTCTTGTTGTAGCTTGCAGAGGTGTGTGTGGAGCGTTATATGATAAATATAAAAAAAATTGACTCTCAGAATTTTCTTCAATAAATTTTACTGCATTGTCTGATAATTCTTCAGTAAGATATTTTTTAGTATTTATTCTTTCTCCATTATCATAAATTTTTGTGATGTAACCATCCATTTGACGTTTTGCAGAAGATAAATCATTTAGTGTCAAATCATCAGGAAAATATCTATGACCACCTATTAAAAAACCAAAAAACTCATCAAATCCTCTTTTTTCAGGGACAAGAGATTCATGGGCACCTAAATGCCACTTACCAATTGCCTTTGTTTTATAATTCACTTTTTTTAGCACATCAGGTATTGTTTGTTCAGATAAGGGTAATCCCATCAATGAATCATTTGGGGCAAGAAGAATATTTCTAGAGTATCCAAATCTATTCTGATATCTTCCAGTTATCAAGCCTGCTCTACTTGGAGAACATACAGCATACGATACATATCCCTGTGAAAAGACAACACCATTATATGCAATTCTATCAATATTTGGAGTAAATATTTCCTTGCTTCCATGAAACCCAACGTCGGCATAACCCTGATCATCACTAATAATTACAATGATATTCGGTGGAGTATCTTTTTTATTTGCACAAGAAAATAATAGAAGAAATAATAAAAATGAATTAAAATTATTAATCATAAGAGTTAATTAAAATCAATTAATCTTGACATCAATATTGTCTGGTTTGATATTTTTATTTTTTACGTATTTTTCTAACCAATTGTCCATCTCATAAAGCATATGTAGAATTGACTCTCTAGCTCTATATCCATGACTTTCTTTCGGGAGCATAACTAATTTTGAGGTGCCTCCATGTCCTTTTATAGCATTAAAAAACCTTATGCTTTGAATGGGGAATGTTCCTGAATTATTATCTTCTTCTCCATGAATTAGTAAAATTGGCTCATTTACTTTGTCGGCATGCATGAATGGTGACATATAATTATAGAGTTCTGGAGCTTCCCAATAAGTTCTTTCTTCTCTTTGAAAACCAAAAGGAGTCAGAGTTCTGTTATAGGCACCACTTCTTGCAATTCCGGCTGCAAAAAGGTCTGAGTGAGCAAGAAGATTAGCTGTCATAAATGCTCCGTAAGAATGTCCACCGACGCCTACTCTCTTTCTATCTCCAATACCCATATTTACAATTTTATCAATAGCAGCCTCTGCATTCATAACTAATTGCTTCCTAAAAGTATCGTTTGGTTGATCACCATCAAAACCAACAATAGGCATCTCTGTATCAGCCATAACTGCGTAGCCTCTAAGAGCCCAAAAGATAGGAGATCCATAATTAATCCTTGTAAACTGATAAGGTGAATTTCTAACTTGGCTAGCAACATTTTTAGAGGTATATTCTCTTGGGTATGCCCAAATAAGAACAGGAAGTCTTCCCTCTTTTTCTGGATCATATGAATTTAAAGTATAAACTATCGAACTGAGATCAATTCCATCTTCTCTCTTATATTTAATAATTTCTTTTTTAAGAAGCTCTAGTTTTTTATAAGGGTTTTCAAAAGCGGTAATTTGAGATAGCTCTTTTGTCAAAATATTTCTTAAAAAGTAATTTGGATTTTCAGTTATTGACTCTCTGGAGGTTATTATAAATTTCTGATTATTATCAAACATTTTTATCGGTCTCTCATAAAAAGGTGCCTCAGATCTAAAAATTAATGAAGTCTCTAAATTTTCTGTATTGAATAAGCTTAAAAATGGTTTGTAACCTTGAGGAGAACCACCTTGACCAATCATATAAATAGATTTTTTTTTGAAGTGAAAAACATTTCTTCCAAACTCATTTTTTTCTAGAACGGGAGATCCAGGATCAGAATATATATCATCATATTTTCTATCAAATAAGACCTTTTCTTTTGATCTTTTCTCCGTGTTCAATAAAGAAGTAACTTCACTCCTATCTTTCCATAATCTTTCTTTGAGAATGGCATATTCTGAGTCAGACCAAAGTAAATCATTGAATCTAAGATTAGTTCTGGCTAACTCCTTCTTTACGCTTAGAAAAGGTTTAGATAAAGTATAGATTATATCTCTGTGCTCGACCTGATTACTTGGATCACCTCCATCATTTGCTTCAACCCAAAAAAGTTCACTTTCTTTATCATTTCTCCATGAGATAGACCTTGCACCAACTCTTGTAGCATCAAAGCCTTTTGGTCTAACTTCATCAATTGGAATATTTGCTATTAAATTTTTTGAGAGTGTTTGTAAATTCATTACCTCAACCTTATATGGAAATCTGTAATAAGGGACTAAATAAGAAAATGGTTTTAAGATTGTTTTAATCATTATATATTCCTGATCAGGAGATAAGTCATACTCTTTAATCATCCCTTCTTCAATCTTAACTTCAGATTCTTGAGTTAATGAAATTATTTTTAGAGAAACACAAGCAAAATGCTCAAATAAAACCTCATCATTTTTGTTTTTAATAAGATCCTGGTAAGTTCTTGAGGGAGCATTTTGATCTGTCGTTTCTTGTATAATAGGCCCAGTAGGAACAGAACTAATTTCAGGTTTCTCTTGAGAACATCTAAAACTAACAAGTATTTCATTACTTGAATTCATCCATTGAAAAGGCTTAACATTTATATCATTTATGTATAAATCAGATACTTTAATTGATTTATTTGATTTAATATCAAATACCCAAAGCTCTACTCCTGCATCAGTTGTGTTTGTGAATGCTATTTTTTTCTCATCTGGTGACCAATCAAAAAAAGAAAACTTACCATCATCTGGGTGATTAGCTGAAATCTCTAATCCTGATAAAATATCAATTAATGAAAAAGACTTGTAATAATTCATTCTGGAAGATGTGTACCTTACAGGATCAATTCTAGTCCCAGCTATTCTCAACTCATCAGAAGCTAACTGATCAATAGACTGATAACCATCTCTTTTCAATATAAGTCCTGAAGTTCCCCTATTATTTAAATTGAGAGTCGGTTGAGGATCAGCCTCAATCATATTCCTTATAACATCTGGAGGAATTTTATAGTCTTGTGAGAATAAATTAAAGTTTAATAAAATAAAAATTAAAATGAGTTTTTTCATAGAGTTCAATTGGGTAATGATAATGTTTAATATGAAGATATAATTTTTTTATGCTTTGAGTAAAATAAGTTGTAAAAAAATTATGTTATATCTAAGATTATCTCAACTTTATTATTAAAAATAAAACTTTCTCCTTTTTTTTTATTTATAATAATTTTACCAATGGGAGATGATAAAGAGATTAAAAAGACAGAAAATTCTTTAACATCAAATTTACCTAACCCCAAAAAAACAAGGTAGTAGTATTTATTAGTTTTAACCAAACTACCAAATTCTATTTTCGAATATTTTTTATTTAAATCAATGAGTTGAATTTTATTTAACTGATCTTGTAATTTAAATATCTGATTTTGTAATTTATCGTATTCTACTTGCATTAAAGAACGAGTTGTCTCAAATTTATCTCCAACACTTGACTTAATAATTTCATTTTTTTCAGATTGAATTTTATCTAATTCATTTTTTAAAATAGATATTTTTTCTTTTAAAAAGATTTGCAATTTATTCAGAACCTGAGTTTTTAAAGTCATCAAATTAATTTAAAAAAATAAAAATTATGACAAAATAGTATGACAAATGAGGTTTACTAATTATTCACTTAAATAATTATCTTCTCAATAAATTCTCCAATTTTTGAAGAATCCATCCATCGTGCAACTACAACAATATTATGATCGGGGACTATTATAACATAATTCCCTCCAAATCCTGATCCGTAGAAAATATTGTCTGGTAAATCTCCCCATTTTCTCTCTCCCCTATTTAGCCACCACATATATCCATATGATTCATTATTTTCTGATGGAATTTGTATTTTTTTAATCCAGTCAGAAGAAAGAAGTCTTTTACCTCCCCAGACACCATCTCTTAAAAAAAGTAATCCAAAACGAGCATGGTCTTCTGAGTTAATAAATAATCCGCCTCCAAAGTGCCCACCTCCACTAACAGATTGAACTTTGTACCCATCAATAATTGTCATTGACTCATCATAGCCATTCCATCTCCAAGTAGTTGAGGCATCTATTGGATCCATAATGTATTCTTTTAAAACAACTGGTAGAGGTTTTCTAAATACATTCAGAAGTGAGTACGAGAGTAGATTAACTCTCACATCATTATACTTATAGTTTTTTCCAGGAGGTAATAGCTTTTGTTTTTTTATTTCTTCAAGAGTAAGACCTTTTGGAGGTCTATCAGCCCAATCAAATGTACCAAAAATCTCTCCTGACCACTGAGAAGATTGATTAAGAAGATGATGCCAGGTGATCTGGCTATTATGAGAATCATCGAATTTTCCATCGTACACATAGTTCTGTAACCTATCTTCTAAAATGATTAACTCATTATCATAGGCTATACCAGCAATTGTAGAAAGATAACTTTTTGTTACGCTAAAAGTCATATCTACTCTCTTTGTGTCTCCCCATTTAGCAACAATATATCCATTTTTAATAACTAGTCCATTTGCATCACCCCTATCTTTAGTTGGCCCTTTAATTCTATACCCAGGCTCATTACCAAATGACTTAAGGATAGCAATTCTTAAATCTTTCTCAACCGAATTCTCATTATTCTTAGCAAATTCAACAGCTAATGATAATTTATTAGAATCCATTCCCTGAGATTCTGGAGACTTTTCCTCCCAAATTTTACTAGGATAGTATAGCTTTTGTGCTTCTAAAGAGAAAGAGAAGAAAAGTGATAGTAAGATGAATCTCATAATTTGAATCTAATCATAATATATGATTTTTTAAAAATAATTATCTTGTTAATAAATAATCGAAATGAAAAAAATACTTCTTTTCTTATCTGTTACATCTTTTCTTTTCTCTTGTACGCAAGATATTGATTATGATGATCTTGAGGAGAGAATATTGACTCTAATTCAATCAGAAAAGGGAGAATTTGCTGTAGCATTTAAAAATCTTTCTGATGGAAAAACAATACTTATCAATGAGAATGAAGAGTTTCATGCTGCTAGTACAATGAAAACACCAGTTATGATTGAAGTATATAAAAAAAGTTATGAGGGTAAAATTTCTTTAGATGACTCAATAAAAATTAAAAATGAGTTTAGAAGTATTGTAGATGGGAGCATATTTTCTCTCTCATCTTTTAATGATAGTGACAAGAAAAGCTATGAAAAAATTGGAAATTATCTCTCTCTTAAAGAGCTTGTTTTTGATATGATTACTATAAGTAGCAATTTTGCTACTAATCTTGTAATAGACTACATAGGTTCAGAGGATATAAATAGCACTATGAATTCTCTTGGTGCAAAAAATATAAATATACTAAGGGGTGTTGAGGACTTGAAAGCATTTGATCTTGGATTAAATAATACTACTACTGCTTTTGATTTACTAAGTATATATGAGAATCTGGCAAAGGGAAAAGTAATAAATTATGATTTATCAGAAGAGATGATTGGAATTTTAAAAAAACAAAAATATGATGATATTATTCCAAAATATCTTCCAGAAACAGTTGAAGTTGCTCATAAAGATGGATGGATCAACGGAGTAAGGCACGACTCAGGTATAGTTTATGCTAATAAAGAAAAAGTATATATCCTTGTACTTCTCTCAAAAAAATTAGAGGATGATATTAAAGGTGCAGATATTTTAGCTAAAATTTCTCTAGAAATTTTTAATACTATTATATGAGATTCGTAAAAAAAGCTGATCAAATATCAAAATCCCTTTTCTATACTACAATCATAATTATTATTTATAGTTCCATTAATACTTCATATCTAAATATTGGATCATATTCTTTTCTTCTTATTTTAGGGATTCTGCTTCTCTCTTATTATGTAGTCTACAGAATACTCAATTTTATTTCTTTCAAACCAATTAGCCTTAGTTCGCTATTCATATTACTTTATATTTCAAATACAATATATTCTTCTCTTCCTATCTATTTTGTATGGTTATATTTTTTAGTATTATTCTTTCCAATATTTTATATTATAAAAAAAAATATTTTAAAATCAGCAATAGGTATTCTCATTTTACTAATTGTATCATATTTCTATTTTTCTAAGTCACAGTTAGATGTAGAAAGTCTAGATCCATTTTTTATATATCCTAAAGGAAAATATAAATTTTCATATTTAACATATTCACCTGGAGAAGATAGGCATAGAAATGAATATAAAAATCCAGACATAATTTCTTACAAAGTAAATGTTGAAGAAATTTTAGATTCTGATTGGAATCAATCTAAATTAAAATGGAGAGAACAATTTTGGGGATTTAATAAAGAAAATATCCCATTAAATGGAAGATTATGGGTACCAGAGGCAGAAGGAAAATTTCCAATAATTTCAATTATTCATGGAAATCACTCTATGCAAGAAT